>NZ_JBEAES010000017.1:0-144845 GCF_050477165.1 Brevibacillus sp. FIR094
CCCACCGTTAGGTGGGCGGGCTTTTTACACTGTCTACTCAAAGGGGATATTATCAACCTAGCGAGGCTTTTATTTTTGGGGCTTACTCCACTTTGCCGCTCAGATGTTCATGAATGAGCTTCCATTCATCTGTCTCTGCTTTCGTAAAAATATTCGTAGCTCTGCCACTTCCCGTGACGAATTCCCCATTGTAATAGCCTTGATATTGATACGTATATACACAGCTAGCGGACCTTTGATCGACAGCAATCCATTGGACATCCGTAGCTGCATACACTTCATCCTTGATCAGATGCCATGCATTTTCAAAGTAAGCACGGATCTCAGTCATGGATGTACAAGTCTTGTCGGAAAAATAGTAAATGGCATTCGGATGAAGCACTTTTTCTACATTGGCAAAGTCATGTGTATTGGTAGCGTCAATATATTGCGCTAACGCCTGCTTATACCCTTCCACAAATGATCCCTCTCTCCGCTGGAAATGGTCTATTTATCCATATTTTATAGGATGGCGGCAAAGAAAAAAAGCCCGCCCGATGTAGAAGGGGGCTATTCGGGCGGAAATGGAGGACGTAATGTCCATCGTAGGGTCTGACACATTCATGATAGTTGTCTGATGTTAAGGAAGAGTAGAGAGAACATGAAGCATTTGTTAATTTTAGGTTTTTGTATAAATGCCGAGGGGCAAGCACCCGTTTTTTTCTTTTTAATCGCTGGGATAGACAGGCATCCATACAGGAGAGATGCGGTTGTCATAAGCTGAATGGAGTACCGATCCTTGCCAGCAGATCGGTGCTTCCATCTGACTTCAATGAGAGGAGAGGTAGATTATGGGTTGCGATCGCGGTGGTATCGGCTTTTTTGGTGGCGGGTTCATTTGGATTCTCATTATTATTTTTCTCGTGATTTGCTTCATTGATGACTAATGTAATCTTACAAAGAAAAGACTCTGTGCTCTTATACAAGAGACAGAGTCTTTTTTCAGGTCGCTACTTCAAATGCTGCAAAAACTGACGTGTGCGTTCCTCACGCGGCTTTGCGAACAAATTGGAAGGGGTGTCTCGCTCCACAATGACACCCTGGTCCATGAAAATAACTTCGTCGGCAACATCCCGGGCGAATCCCATCTCGTGCGTGACGACGATCATCGTCATCCCTTCCTGGGCAAGCTCCTTCATCACCTTCAACACTTCGCCAACGAGCTCCGGGTCGAGAGCGGAGGTAGGCTCGTCAAATAGCATGACTTGTGGGTCCATCGCCAGTGCTCGAGCAATCCCTACGCGCTGTTGCTGTCCGCCAGACAACTGTGCGGGAAAATGGTCCAGCTTGTCACCGAGCCCTACCTTTGTCAGGAGAGCAGCGGCTTTCGAACGCGCTTTTTCTTTGTCTTCTTTTTTGACAGTGACGGGTCCCTCCATCACATTTTCAACGGCTGTCATGTGCGGGAACAGATTGTAGTTTTGAAACACCATCCCGGTCTGCTTTCGCAGCTTCGGAATACTCGTTCTCTCTACTTTTTTGGAAAAGTCCAGCTTGACGTCGCCGATCTGGACGCTGCCGCTGGTCGGAACCTCAAGTGCATTCAGGCAGCGAAGCAAGGTTGTTTTCCCGGATCCAGAAGGACCGATGATAACGACTACCTTTCCTTTTTCCACCGAGAGGGAAATGCCTTTGAGTACATGTAAGGTATTGAATTGTTTATGCACATCCGTGATCGTAATCATGCGTTTTCACCTGCTTTTTAGACATAACGGTCCAGCTTGTTTTCGATGCGATCCTGGATAATAGAGAGTATGAAGCAAATCACCCAGTAGATAAGGGCCGCTTCCGCATAGACGAGCAGTGGCTCATATGTCGCTGCAACGACTTCTTGGGCTTTGCGAAACATCTCTGGTACCAGAACGACCGAAGCCAGGGAAGTATCCTTGACCAAACTAATAAACGAGTTGGACAAAGGAGGAATGGAGACGCGAGCTGCCTGTGGGAGCACGACTCTGCGCAGTGCTTGCCAGTAGGTCATTCCCAGGGAGTAGGCTGCTTCCCATTGTCCTTTGTGAATGGACAAGATCGCGGCACGTACTACCTCGGAGGAGTAAGCACCGACGCTCAGAGAGAAGCCGATGATTGCTGACGGTATCGGATCGATCATCAAGCCGATGCTCGGCAAGCCATAAAAAATGATAAACAATTGGACCAATAAAGGAGTGCCGCGAATGATCGATACATAAAAGCGGGCGATGGCAATCAGCGGCTTTATGCCGGATAGGCGTGCCAACGCAGTGAGAACCGCAATGATCAGACCAATGAAAAAGGAAACGATGGCGATTGTCAAAGAATAGAGCAAGGCTCCTTTCAACAGAGGAAGAAAGGAGCTTTGCGCGATATCGATCCATCGGTTCAGGCGTTCTGGGTTTTCAAAGAAGCTACTTAGAGACATCTGCACCAAACCATTTCTCTGATATTTTTGCGAGGGTACCATCTTTCGTCATGTCATCCAGTGCTTTGTTGAATGCATCAACCAGCTCTGTGCAGCTCTTGCGGAAGAGGAAACCGTTTTTCGCTACATTCGGATCTTTTGCGATAATTTTGATAGGAACATCAGGCTTTTGCTTCATGAAGTCCAATAGGGAAATCCCATCGTTAATCGTAATATCTACACGCTTGGAAACAAGCAAGTCGATCGCTTGGTTAAAGCCTTCCACACCGACGATTTCCGCTCCGTTTTTCTTCGCGATATCTGTGAGGTTGCTCGTCAATGTTTGGGCTGCTTTCAGACCTTTAATATCCTCGAAGCCTTTTACGGTCGTGTTGTCTTTATGGGTGACGAGGACCGCTGTGGATACGGTGTATGGATTGGAGAAATCGTATTTTTCCTCACGATCAGGGCGAATGCCTACCTGATTCGCTACGACATCAAAACGCTTGGAGTCGAGTCCAGCGAATATCGCATCCCATTGTGTTTCTTGAAAAACAGGCTCTACGCCGATGCGCTTCGCTACCTCTGTCACGACCTCCACATCATAACCCGTCAGCTTGCCAGACTGATCGTGGAACGTAAACGGCGCGTATGTGCCCTCGGTTCCGATCAGGATTTTCCCGTCGGCTTTTACTTTTTCCAACAAGTTTTGTTCTTTTTTCTCTTCTGTTGGGGCAGGAGCGGCACTATTTTGCGGTGGCTGTCCCGTTGAAGACGACCCGCAACCTGCCAGTGCGACTAACAGAGTGGAAGCGAGAAGGGAAAATAATAGTTTTTTCATAAATTAACCCCCACTAAACCGATGTGAATTCGAATAGGAACATACTAAAAGGGACAGACAATTTTGTCAACGCCTAAGAATTTATTTAAATTCTTAGGCGCATGAAAACTTACCGTATAAACGCGGTCGCTCCCCATGATTTTTCCACGATAAAGGTTTTCTTCACGCCTAATAATTACTTCGAGATATCCTCGCCGAACCATTTAACGGAAATCTTGGAAAGGGTGCCGTCCTGCTGCATCTCATCAAGCGCCTTGTTAACCGCGTCCGTCAGTTCTGTGCTTCCTTTACGGAACATGAAACCGGTTGGTTGGCCTTCTGCATTTTTCGCCACGACTTTGATTGGCGTATCAGGTTTTTGTTTCAGGAAATCAAGTACCGACAAATTATCGTTGAGCACAACGTCCACGCGTTTTTGTGCAATTAGGTCAATGGCTTGATTGAAGTTGTCTACACCGACGATTTCTGCCTCATTGGCGCGTGCGAGGTCAGCGTAGTTGCTGGTCATGGATTGTCCAGCTTTTAACCCTTTGATATCCTTGAAGTCTTTAACGGTGTCATTGTCCTTGTGAGTCACCAAAACCGCGCGGGAAATCGTATATGGCTTGGAGAAATCGTACTTTTCCTGACGATCAGGACGGATTCCTACCTGATTGGCAATGACGTCAAAGCGCTTGGAGTCGAGTCCCGCAAACATGGCATCCCACTGGGCTTCCTGGAACACAGGCTCTACACCGAGCCGCTTGGCTACTTCTGTGACAACCTCCACATCATAGCCGGTCAATTTTCCCGACTGATCATGGTACGTAAACGGAGAGTATGTACCTTCTGTGCCAATGACGAGTTTTTTCTCGGCTTTCACTTTTTCCAGCAAATTTTGCGAAGCTGCTTGATCAGCAGGCGGAGTCGTATTATTTGGTTGAGAAGGAGAACTGGAAGTGCTACAGCCGGCCATTCCCAGTAGCAGACAAGATAGTAAGGTAGACAGTATGACTTTCTTCATGTGGTAATCCCCTTTATGTTAATCGGATTTCATGGATTCATAGTAGTGGTCGTTCATGCCTTTGTCAATCTTTAAATTATTAAATCCTATTTGATTACTATGAATTAAAAGGAGCAATGTTCTATGTAGCTGCGGTGGGGAGAAGAATATTTCCTTCGGAGCTTGGTAGGACTCCACAAGTCGCTACGTCTGGAAATATTCTTCTCTGTCGTAACTAAATAGGTTCTTCTTTCTTTCACTTCTTTAAAAAAATGATGAACTCGGAAAGCTCATAGAGGAAACAGGAGAAAACAGCGAAGCTCTTTGGTACACCGACCGAGACGGAATGCCGAAAGCGAAACATGCTCTTAAGCGTCCACCTCTGAAATACGTCCTGAAATGACCACTTTGGACGCGGTTTCGCTTTTGGCATGGAGGCGGGCAGTCAATCCCACAGCGGGTGGGACAAGAAGCTGAGCGTTTTCTCCTGTTTCCTCCCCACCACTATAGTAACGTTTACACTTGTTATCTCTTTTAAGGATTCTCCAAACATGTGGGGGCTATGTGCATCAGACGAAAACTTGGCGCAGAAGTAGTGGTTGAGGTTCCTCGTCAAGAAGCGTACAATTAGTACGAATTGAAAGGCCCACAAGCAATTACGTGCTTGTTCTTCATAGGAGAGCGCACCGACAAAAGGAGTCACTCAACATGTTAAACGACTGGCGTATGTATACAGATGGAAGTGGAATGGAGCAAAAGCATGTAGCTTGGCATGAAGTGCTGAAGGAAATCGCTCAATTGGACGGAGTAACGCGCACGTTGGTACACGCAGCGTATGGAGACCATGTGGATTTGATCGTAGCAGGTGGGAACAACGGCAAAGTATTGGTGCAATGGAAAGAACACGAGCCTGTTGAGCAGCACTTTGTACTTGCGGCAGACAAGCAATCGGCGGTGATGTCCACGCTCGTCATCGAGGGTAGTGAAGTTGCTTTTCCCCTTTCCTGGTGTGTTCCGCTTGAGCAGGTTGTTCCTTTGTGCGGAGATTTGCTAAGATCATGTGAAAAAGGGGAGCCGACCGAACTCGAATGGCTTCCGGTAGAAATGTAGGCAGGAGGGCAGCATGGAACTTCAAACGTTGCAGCAGTCCATCCTCATCATGGCCGTCATCATTGGGATCGGTAGCTTAATCGGCTACCGGCAACCCTTGACTGCGGACTCCCGCCAACTCGTCATCACGATTATTGTAAATGTTGCCATGCCTTGCATTATTTTAGACGGGATCTTTCAGACAACCATTGATCAGCAAATTTTATACCAAATTTTTGCAATATTCTTCATTTCGATTATCCTGAACTGCCTGGGCATTTTTATCGGCTGGTTAGGTGCGCGTGCCCTTCCGCTTCCGGTGAAAAACGCCGAGAGATCGCGCTATTGTCCGGCTTGGGGAATACAGGCTTCATCGGCTTGCCGCTTTGTGCGGCATTGTTTGGACCAAAAGGAGCGCTTTTGGCGGCTATTTTCGACGCAGGCGTGGATGTTGTGCTATGGACAGTGGGTGTGATGATGCTCCAGGAAAAAGGAAGCTTCTCCTTGAAAGGGCTCAAGACACTCATCAACATCCCGATGATTGCAATCGTGTTTGGACTCGGTTCTGCCATCATCGGGTTTGTGCCACCTGAGCCTGTGAAGCAACTGTTTGGAACGCTGTCCAAGCTCGCCTCTCCGTTAGCCATGATGTACATTGGTATGCTCTTGCCTATGTTTTTGCGCAATAAACCGCAAGTGTCATTGAAGCTTTTGAGTATGCCACTCACGTTTAAATTAGTTGTTTTTCCGCTGATGACGGCGCTTCTTTTGTCCGTTTTTTCAATCGACAGCGATATCGTCAGCGTTTCCCTTGTGCAAGTAGCAATGCCCACCCTGACATTGGCCTCGATCTTGTTCGGGCGCTATGCGGCGGATGAGGAGATGGGTGCCATGACGACGGTTTGTTCCACCTTGCTGGCGCTCTTGTCCATCCCGGTTGTTCTGGTCATGGGAAATTGGCTCTTGCACTAATCTCTCGCCAATCTCAGTCATAGTGAAACGAATCAGAGGTAACCTATGTCTAACAAGTAAAGAATGACGAAAATGATGATCAGGGATGGGGGAACAACAATGAAAGGCAAATCGATTCTGGCTGTTGCACTGACACTCCAGGTGTTAGCGGCTTACCCTATGCAGGCGGTAGGGGCTAGCACAGCACAAACAGCGACAACTGCGATACTGGTAAACGGAGAACAATCTTCCTTGGCAAAAGCACCGATTCTCGTTCAGCAGCGTACGTATGTCTCCGCTGAGGATGCGAGTCGGATTTTAGAAGGTACTTGGAAACAAGACGCAACGAATGGAGAAATGAAGCTGGCAAAAGGCACGCTGACGTTTGAGCTCGCTACAGGAAAAGTAGCGTTGAATGGCAAGTCGCTGCAAGATGGGCAGGGCGCAATCGTGCGTGACAAGCAAGTGTATTTGCCGTTGAGATGGATGGCAGAGCAGGCCGGACATCAAATCACGTGGAATGCCGAGAAAAAGGCGGTGGAAATTATGATGGCCGGGGAAGAGAGTGGCTTTACGCTTGTCGATGTCGATAAGCTGACGGAACAGGAACGTACGTTTATTGACTCGGTAAAAGAACTGCAAGGCATTCACAAGCAGGGGGACCTATATGTCATCGCACGCGGGTCCTCGCCGAATCCTGGCTACGGACTGCAAGTAACCAAAGTCGAGCAGAGCTGGGAGCAGCTTTTTGTGTATGTCAAACAAACGCTGCCTGATTCGGGGAGAATGTACCCGCAAGTGATTTCCTATCCGTATTTGGCGGCAAAAGTGAAGCTGCCACCTTACACGACGATTTCCTTTTTGGATGCAGAGACGAAGAAGCCGCTGTTTGAAACAGATGGCAACGGAAGTCGATAAGAAAATCGGGCAAACGACGCAGAGGGTCTGCTATAGCAGGCCCTCTTGTTTTTGTGTGACTCCTGATGTAAGATATGGTTGTGATTTCCTATCCCTTGAGAAATGGAGGTGTATGTACGTGTTCGGAACTCTGCAAGCATGGTTTGTGGTAGAAACTTCCAGTATGACGCATGATTTTACATTCAACGGGACCAGTCTGTCCTTTTTTGCGCATACAACTGAACGGAGTTTCCATAGGCGTACCATGCATCGATCAGGGGCGGTTTGTTCTTGTCTATAATGGGTAACTGACGTAAGGTCGGTCCCTTTCACGATGCCGCAGGTAATGGCCTGCGGCTTTTTTGCGTCCACTCGCACGTGCGGGGTGGTCTCAAAATTGTGCCGGGGCCACCAGGAAATCCATTATTTTGAACCGTTTACCAACATTTCAAGGAGGAAACAATCATGATTATTGTCGCGACACAGCAATTGCAGAAATCGTACGGAGCAGATCCAGTTTTACAAGATATCACGCTGGAAATAAAGGCAGGAGAACGCGTTGGGATCGTCGGACCGAATGGAGCAGGCAAAACCACGTTGTTCAAGCTGCTGGCAGGTATAGAAGGCCCCGATTCTGGTGAGCTTTTTCGGGCAAAAGGAACGATATGGGCGTACCTGCCACAAACGCCGCAGTATCCGGCTGAGTGGACGGGGGCGGATGTTGTAGCCAGCGCGTTTGCCGATGTTATCAAGCTACAGGAGCAGATGCGCGAGCTCGAGCAACAGATGGGATTGCTTTACGAAAATGAACAAGAGCTAAACCGCCTCATGCTGCGCTATCAAAAGCTGCAAGATGAATTTGAACAACTGGATGGCTATCAGTGGGAGACGAAAATGGCCCAGGTGACTCAGGGCTTGGGCGTTCGTTCAGAACTGTTAGCGACACCTTTTGCCCAACTCAGCGGTGGGGAAAAGACGAAGGCTGGCCTTGCAAAGCTACTCTGCCAACAAAGCGATGTTTTGCTCCTGGATGAGCCGACCAACCATTTGGATGTGGAGTCGATGGAATGGCTAGAGGAGTTTTTGAAAAATTATCAGGGCACGATCCTGATCATCTCCCATGACCGGTATTTTTTGGATGCCGTCGTTACATCTGTCTATCATGTGGACGGAGGAGAAGCCGAATTCTATATTGGCAATTACAGCGCATTCGCTACGGAGCGTGAAGAACGTTTGCTGCGCCAGTTTGCCGCATATCAGGAACAGCAGAAGCAGATCAAGAAAATGAAAGAGACAATCAAACGGCTCAAGGAGTGGGGCAATCGTTCCAATCCGCCGAACGAGGCTTTTCACCGAAGGGCAAAAAGCATGGAAAAGGCGCTGGCGCGGATTGAGCGTATCGAGCGACCGAAAATGGAAGCGGATCGCATGGGCTTGCAGTTTATGAAAACCGACCGAAGCGGGCAGGATGTGCTGAAAGCGACGGGGGTACAGAAAACATTTGGCGGAAAGCAGTTGTTTACGGACGCTAGCTTTTTATTGCGCTTCGGGGAGCGCAAAGCGCTGCTTGGCCCAAATGGCTGCGGGAAATCTACGTTGATCCGCATGCTGCTGGGAGAGCTTGAGCCAGACGCAGGTACGCTCAAAATTGGCAGCAGCGTGAAGGTAGGCTACTTGTCACAGCAAGCTTTGGAAGGGGATCAAAACCAGCGGCTGATTGATGTTTTCCGTGAGGTTGCCAGAGTGACGGAGCCGGAAGCACGACATTTGCTGGCACGGTTTATGTTTTACGGCGAACAAGTTTTCAAGCGGATCGGGCAGTTGAGCGGCGGAGAGCGGATGCGACTGCGCTTAGCCCAAATGATGCATCAGGAAATCAACCTGCTCATATTGGATGAGCCGACCAATCATCTGGATATTGAAGCGCGAGAAACATTGGAGGAAGCGTTGGTGGATTTTCGCGGGTCGTTGTTTATCATCTCGCATGATCGCTATTTCCTGCAAAAGATGGCAGATGGTGTGTTTTGGGTAGAAAATAAACGGCTGGTTCACGATGTGGGTTCCTATGAGGAAGCGCGGGAAAAGCAAAAGCAGCGGATCGCAGCTCGTGCCAGTAAGCCGGAGGAAATAGAGCGAAAGCAGCCAGCAGTCAAGCAAGTCCAAGAGACGGCCGTGGCGAATGCGGCAGCCAAACGTCCGAATCCATACAAGCTAGCAGAGCTTGAGCAAAAAATAGCCTCGTTAGAAGAAAGAAAAGGTGAATTGACAGCCTTGCTCCAAAGTGAAGGAGCAGAATACGAGCAGTTAGTGGCTTGGCAACAATCGATCGATCAGGTGCAGCAGGAGATAGATGGAACCTTTTCGGCTTGGATGGAGCTACAGGAACAGTAGGATGCAATAAAAATAGCACCGCCAGCAAAGTGTTGAATGCTGGCGGTGCTTCATTTTCTGACTCATGATTGCACTTGTGTGCTTGGTTCTGGCAGGCGACGATAGCCGCTGACGAACCAGAGAAGGAGTAGTACCATCAAGACTCCTCCGAGGAAGAACGGACCGCTGTGGGAAACTTGGTAAACCGCTCCCCCAGCTAATGGGCCCAAGATGCGTCCAAGGCTGTCCATCGAGCTGATTGCCCCACTCGTCACGCCTTGTCCTTGCGTCGTCCGTTGGGTGATCATCGCTGTGGCTGTCGCTCTGATCATTCCTTGTCCCGCTCCGAATAACGAGAGGATCAGCGCTAGCACCCAAAAGTTACCTGACAGCGGAATGGCAAAAAATCCAATCCCGTAAAGAATCATCCCAATGACGAGGACGCTTGCTTCCCCTAGTTGCTTGACCATTCTTCCGATGAGCCCGCCTTGTACCGCGGCAGCGATCAAGCCCATGACGAGAAACATATAGCCGAGGTCTTTGGAGGTAAAACCGTACAAATCACTTATGTACAGGGCAAAAGTTGTTTCCAGTCCGGAAAAAGCAAAGGAGACAGTGAACAAAATACCGTACAGCAAGGACATGGAACCGAACAAAGAGACAAGCGGATTTTGCCGCTGTTCTTTTTGCAGATTCGCCCGTTTTTCTTTCGGTAAGCTCTCTGGCAAGGCAAACAGGATCAGGAAAAACGTAAGCAACGCCACGATACCCGAAGCGTAGAAGGGAACAGCAAAGCCAAATTCACTGAGCAGTCCACCAATTACTGGACCGAAAACAAAGCTTAGTCCAATCCCGGCGCCAATGATTCCCATCCCTTTTGCCCGTTCTTCTGAAGGGAAGAGATCCGCTACCATAGCGGTTACGGTTGGCAATGCTGCAGCAGAAACGATTCCACCCAAAATGCGATACAGGAGCATTTCTGTATAACTGTCAGCTAGTCCAAACAGGATAAAGGTGATGGAGAAGCCGAACAGCCCGAATGATATGAGTGGCTTTCGCCCGATTCTGTCTGAAAGTGCTCCCCAAATCGGTGCAAACACCAGCTGCATAATATTGTAGCTGGCAAAAAGCACGCCGATTTGAAACGAAGTCGCACCCAATTTTTCCGCGAAAAAGGGAAGAATGGGGATAATGATGCCAAAGCCGAGCATGATGAAAAAAGCAATAAAGAACAAGAGGGCAAGGTGCTTCTTATTCACTACGTCTACCTCTTTTCGCACAAAAATCTGTTCAAGCTGATTGTTTGCTTTTTCCACCTTACGTGAAGGAAAAGGCGAAGTCAAGCAAGTAGCATGGGCAGTTTTCGCGAGACGTGCTATAATAGAAAAGAAATAAGAATGGCTACTTATATTGTCAAGTATATATCCATGAGGTGTTTGTTACATGTCTACTGCGATGCTTTACTACCTGGCCTGGAATGAAGATGATTGGCTGGATGAAGTGCTCGATCGTTTTCCTGAGATCAATGCCCTTGTACCTTCGGTCAAAACGTTTGAGTTGCTGGCTAAACAAAGAGAGTCCGGAGAAGTTGAGCGAGCTGTCCTCGTTCTGAATGCGGCTGTCGAACAGGAAAGATGCAAGGAGTTTTTACGCTTGTGTCAGGAACACCCACAGCTGTCCGTGGCCCCTTTGTATATCGTCGGATTGAAACCGGAAGAGGAGGAGGCGTGGCAAGAAGCGTATCCACACGCGAAGATCATCGTCATTACCGGCTTTGCTGTCGAGTTTGATTACGATGCCGTCCTCGCCAGGATGGAAATCGATCTGGAGGGAGCTCATTGAAAATAAACCCGAATGAATTCGATTTGAAGGCGTTTCTGCACCGTTTCGGATTGGTTATTTATACAGGCGATCCTGAAGGGGATTTGCTGTTGATAGAAGATGAAATTCGGGAGCTTTATGAGCTGAATGTCATTGACAAGGAAGAGTTCATTGAAGCCATGTCAGCGTTGCGCAGCAAGCGCATGGCTGAGGGAAGAGAATAGAGAGTAAGAACGTGTTTGCCAAGCCGTGTGTGCGGTAGTGGTAAACACGTTTTTTTATTGTCGATACCCAATAGTGAAATGTAATTTCGCAACTTGCTACCTATTTTTTCTGATTAGTCCAGTGTCCGATATCTATTGTGTGGGCATTTTTTCCTTATTTATATATAAATTGGATTTCGGTCGTCATCTCTTAGCACAAGCATCTTCCATCTGTATAGGACCCTTACAGAGAGGAGGAGACTGTATGCCCAATATTGAAGGTATCTCTGTCCAGAAATCGAATGCGGAACGTAAGAGTTATGTGGTTGTTGGTGCCATTTTATCATGCAGCAGCGGAAGTCAGTTAAGTCGGCTGAAAATGCCGTTCAGTCATGGTGTTTTTGTAAAAGGGAAGCCGCAAATGAACATCATGGACTTCGTTCCCAACGTGAATATCATGCCATTTGGAAAGTGCAGCAGCCTAAAGAACCCCGCAGTAGCCTCAGCCACCGCTGCCAATAACGGTGTACTTACGCCAATGCCTTGCACACCTGTGATGACTATGCCGTGGATGGATGGAAAAACGGACAAAGTAGTCGGTGGGCACCCCGCATTACTGAACAAATCCACGAATATGTGTTTCCATTGCGGACTGATCAAGATTGAAGATGATGGGCAGGATTTAGGTGGTGTAACGATAGGGAATCGGTCATCAGCAAACAGTGGCCCTACAGATGTCAGTTTTGGACAAGGACCAGCTTGCGAGAAGCCACAGGAAAAGCCAACCATGTGGGACAACTTCGTCAAAGGAATATCAAAGCTGGGAGATGTTCCTGCTGCAATGCAAAAAGCGGCAAGTGAGCTGCCCGGAGCTTTGGAGAAAGCCGCAATTGATTTGCCGAAAGGTTTGCAAAAGGCGGCAGAGGATTTACCTAAGGGTGTTAACATGTTTGTGAGGGAAGGCTATATTGAGCCGATGCAGGAGGACTTGAATACGTTGCGGGATGATAAAATCAATCTCGCGGACGGACTTGCGGTTGGTGGGCTTGCTTTGCAAGCACTTACTTTTGGGAGAAGCAAAAACATCGGGAATTTACTCGATGCGGCTAAGAAAAAGAAGAAGGGAACTGGAAATGGTAATGGTAATGTATGGACAATGCCAAAAGTTAGGAATCCGTATGAATTTTTAGATAATACTACTGAACATATATTTAAGGGAGAAGTCAAAAACGCTAAAGCATCGGGATGGCACTATGCCGACGAAGTTTTCCCGCCAGGAAACGAGATTATTGAAATTGTTCGAGAGGCAGATAAATATGGAACATCAATAGCAAGAGTAAAAATTAATGGAGTAGAAAAAACGGAGTATTCATCTTTTTTCAGTAATAAATATACGCCAGATGAAGTAGTAGACAAGATTATGGAGGCTCATATGAATAAGAGTAGGCAATTAGATTCCTTAGGTAGACCGACTAATAGATATAGAGGACAAGCAGATAACGGAATGACCATTGAAATGTATTTGGCTGGTGATGGAACGAATATAAAAGATATAATTACTGCGTACCCATTGCATGAATCCTTATTACCTTAAATAGGAGGATATAATGAGCGCTCTTGAATTTTCGAAAATGAATTTAAAAGAAAAGATAAGTTGTAGTGAAAATGAGCAAATCATCTGCATAGACGAAAAAAACTTGAATTCTTCTAGGAATCTAAAACAATTGAAATTTATTGCGAATACAAATGGCTTATCGATTAAGATGTTGCTGAATATAGAGCAGTACGCAGAAGGAATCTATATTTCACCTGTATTTGAAAATATGTGTAAGGGCATGACTCTTGACTATGTTGGCATGGATAGCATCATTTTAAAGCTAAGTCAGACCACACAAATTATTAAAGAGAATCTGGAAGCGGATCCTGAAGTCCAAAAACAAATATTATCTAGAGGCCAGAAAATTTTACTTGATTCTTTGATTATTAACGATTTTGAATTGTATTCTAAAATGAAGGATAAACAGAACGTCAATGATTCGAAAGACACCATTATTAAAATTTACAGTCAATCAATTCCTACCAGCATAGAATTTATCAATTACAAAGAGGAGTTATTTTTATTCGGAGTCTCTGGATTTCATTTGGCAGAATTACTCAAAGAACTAAATATAGCAGATTATGAGTATGATAGAAGTGGCTTTTATATAAAATTTAAAGAAGAGTCAATGAAAAGGTCAAATGAAGCAACTAGCTTTTTAGCACATAAATTAGCGGAGGAAGGGTTCATTGCTTCTTCTCTGACGCTTGAATTAATGGATTATATGTGGAATGAGGGTTAATCATCCTGATTCCTCATTGAAGTGACTTGATAACCTTAAAAAGCTCATTCCATTTGGAGGAATGAGCTTTTTTGTGCATTTCGTAAGAAATTCTTCAGAAATCCTTATCCATTTCTTAAGGATTTCTGTCTTCTTTTGAAAGGTTTACCCGTTAGGATAGAGTGCAGAGAGAAAGGAGGCGGCACAGGTGGAGTTTACAGGGTATTACGAGCTATTCTGGGAGATGGTTACAGGCATGCTGGGAAAATTCATTCCTGATGAGATTACAGTCATGACCGTGGGGGCACAGATTGCCAATACAGGAGCGGATTTTTTTACAGCATTTGCAGTCATTTACCCCGTTTTTTTCCTTGTTTCTTGCGCGGGGTACTTACTGGGAGCGAAGGCATTTGGCTGGATGGCCCGGAATCTGGGCTTGCGTGCTGATTTACTGTCGGTGTTGCGCGGGTCAATGGGCTGGTTGCTTGTTTTTGGTATCTTTCTTCCGATTATTCGTCATATCGTGCCTATCCTTGCCGGTGCCAGCCGAATGCCGTTTCGGCAGTTCCTTCTATTCTTTTTGCCGAGCAGTATCGTTTGGACCTTCCATTACTTTGTCGTAGGCTATTGGTTCTCCGATCAACTGGAAATAATGGTTGCGGGAGTTTATCAATATAGCAAAATTACGTTGACGATCGCTTGTTTCGCAGGGTTTTCGTTCCTCATGATTCGCCAGTTGCAGCGCCTTGGTGGAATGAAAGAATCTCGGACGAGTAAGCAACCACCTGTTTCGTAATTTTTACGAATTCCTAGAGTACGGCGTCTACTATCCATGAACATTTCGGATGGCAGGCGCCTTTTTGTTATGTTCTGATATTTTTAAAAGTTTGCTAAAAAAGAAGTTTACATATGGTAATAATGGGGTAGATTACCAAATGTCGTCGTGTCATGAATTTCCATTTTTTCAATTTGTGTGATTGGAGGCTTTTGCATGAGGAGCATAAAAAATGTGCTGGTAACCATTTTGGCTGCCATCACCATCGGTATTTTTATTCTTCAACTAGTGTTTGGTTTTCTCCAGTTTGAGCAAATTATCTCGAATGAAGTAGAGGCAAAGCTACAAATGCAGGTAGCCAAAGAGGCGGCTTATCTGAATGGTATGCTGGACAAGACAGGCAAGCTCTCGGAAACACTCACTTATTCTGTCTCTCATGGCTCCAAAGAAACAATCAAGCATCTCGAAGGGACGCTGGTCGATGTCGTAGCGTCTGAGCCTTTGATTGTGGGCGGGGGATTCTGGATGGAACCATACAGCTTCGACAGCTCGCAAAAGCTGTACGGCAGGTACGCTATCCGCAATAACGACAAAGTAGAGCTCGATCCGGCATACAGCGACGGCAGCTATGATTATCTTGCGCAGGATTGGTACAAGGCGGGGATGGTTGACAAACGATACGTGTGGACTGAGCCGTATGCCGACCCGATTTCCAAAGTTCCTATGGTTACAGCCATTGCGCCCATTAAAGTGGGCGGAAAGATCAGCGGTACGACGACATTAGATATCGGGCTTACGGAGCTTAACAAAAGTATCGAAAATCTGAAGGTTGGCGAAACAGGTTACGGCTTTATCGTTTCCAAGTCGGGCATTTACGTTTCCCATCGCGATGCACAAAAGAACTTGCAAGTGAAAATGACGGACGAGTCTGAGGAGGGGCTTAAGGACATTGCTCAAAGTATTACCGAAGCAACCGCAACGGGGATGACCCAGGCTACCATAGGTGGTCAAAAGCAATACGTCACCTATGCTCCCATCGGGGAAACAGGTATGACGCTAGCTACTGTCATGCCCGCAGCAGAGATTAAGGGGCCGATTACCCAATATCTTTACGTCAGCCTAATTATTTTTGGTGTCTCCATCAGCATTTTCCTCGTGATCTTGTACTGGTTCATCAATCGACAGGTAGCACGTCCACTGTTGCAGCTGAAAGCAGGCATCGTCAATTTGGTGGAAAAAAAGGATTTAACCCAGACGATCCCAATCCGGCGCAAGGATGAGATTGGAGACGTAGCGACAGCGGTGAATGCATTCATTGAAGATCTGCACGGAATGATGAAAAATATTAGCGGCTATACAGGTCAAGTAGGAACAGTCTCGGAAACCTCTGCGATGAAGGCTCATGAAGCACGACTTGCCTTTGGTCAGGTGGCCTCGTCGTTCCAAGAGGTAGCAACCGGCACGGAGAATCAACAGCATAGTGCCGAAGAAAGTGCGCGGGCTATGGAAGAGATGGCGATCGGTATTCAGCGGATTGCCGAAGCCTCCTCCACGATGGCCGAATCATCGAAACATATGGCAAACGAAGCGGTGGCGGGCAACCAATCCGTAGAAAAGGTGTCAGGACAGATGGATTCGATCAACCGATCCGTAAACCATTCTGCTGATGTCGTTCGTTCGTTGGATAGCCGCTCAGCAGAAATCTCACAGATCGTGGAAGTAATCGCAAGCATCGCATCCCAGACGAACCTGTTGGCACTCAATGCGGCGATTGAAGCGGCGCGTGCAGGTGAACAGGGCAGAGGTTTCGCTGTGGTAGCGGATGAAGTGCGCAAGCTGGCAGAGCAGTCCAACGACTCGGCCAACCAAATTGCCAACCTGATTACCGAAATCCAACGGGAAACGACGTCAGCGGTTCAAGCTATGGATGAGGGAACGCGCGAGGTTGAAACGGGAATCCAGATCGTCCATGAAACAGGGGAAGCATTCCGCCGGATCATGGATTCTACCCAGGATGTAGCGGATCAGATTCAGGAAATTTCCTCGGTTGCAGAGCAAATGTCAGCGGCAACGGAACAGGTGACTGCATCTATTTTGCAGTTGTCCTCGATTGCAAAGGAATCTGCCGCAAGTGCATCGAATGTGGCTGCTTCAACGGAAGAACAGCGCATCTCGATGAACCAGCTCTCTACATCCGCAGAGCAGTTAAACCAGATGGCGAAGGAATTACAGCAAATGATCAACCGTTTCACACTCTAATCACTGTTTGCAAAAAAATGCAAAATGATGAACTGCTGCTGTCATGCGACGGGAGCAGTTCATTTATTGACAGAAAAATATAAGTCAGAATATAATGAATACTAAATAAAGCAAACAAAAGCAATGTTTTGCAAACAAAAATCCGAGGCTGGTGGAACAGAATGCAAAACCATAAGTACGACGTTGTGGTGATTGGTGGTGGAGTAGTCGGTACAGCCATTTTACGCGCCCTTTCGTTTTATCAACTGAAACTGCTTTTAATCGAGAAGCAGCCTGACGTTTGTGAAGGGACAAGCAAGGCGAACAGTGGGATTGTTCATACCGGGTTTGATGCAAAGCCAGGCACGGTTGAGGCAGAGTGCCTTCGCCGCTCCCGGAGCTTATGGCCGATGTTGGTTGAGAATCTGAAAATCCCATTCATTCCATGTGGCGCCGTAATGGTGGCGACAAACGAAGAAGAAAAGCAGATAATCGAAACCACCTATGTTCCCAATGCAAAGGCGAATGACGTAGATGTTCACTGGATGTCTGCTGAGGAGATTCTTGAGATGAATCCCGCTGTGACAGCCAAGGTAACAGGCGGATTGGCAGTACTAGGTGAATCAATCTGCGATCCATTCTGGGCCACCAGAGCCTTCGGAGAGATAGCAGTGCTAAACGGTGCGGAGGTTGTGCTTGGGCAAGGCGTCTCCTACATCGAGACTGTACCGGATGGAGAGGACTTGCGCCTTACGTTGGAAAATGGTGAAACGGTCACGACCCGATATGCGGTGAATGCTGCCGGATTATGGTCGGATGAAATTGCTCGGATGGTGGGAGATGAGAGCTTCTCGATATCACCGCGAAAAGGTCAGTTTATCCTGACAGAAGAGGCGATATCCATCTCTTCGATCATCCTGCCTGTTCCTACGAAAACCTCCAAGGGTGTGTTAGTTTCGCCAGTTGTGTTCGGTGGTTTTCTGCTTGGGCCAACGGCGGAGGATCAAGAGGACAAATGGGATCGTTCCACCTCACAGGCCGGCATGGAATCGGTACTGGCAGGCTGTGAGAAACTGGTTCCTGACTCACGGCAGTTATCCACGATTCGTCAGTTTGCCGGGGTCAGGGCCGTTTGCAGCGAAGGAGATTTTGTCATCCGTCCATCCGCAGTACAGCCCCGCATAATTCATGCCGCCGGGATTCGTTCCACCGGACTTTCTGCTTCCCCCGGCATAGCAGAGCTAGTAGCGGAAACTCTCCAGAAAGCCGGGCTTGAGCTGCAAGCAAACGAACAGGCACAGCATGCCCTGCCGGATCTCTTTTCAGAGGAGCAGGAAACAGGAGAAATCATTTGTCTGTGCCGCTCTATTACCCGGAGTGAGATCGTCAATTGTTTGAAGCGTCCACTCCCCCCGCAGACTATTGATGGAGTGAAGCGGCGGACGGGCGCTACCTTAGGAGAATGCCAAGGAAACTGCTGTATTCCCAAAATCATCGATGTTATGGCCGAGACCTATCCTGAACAGACCGGGAAGCAGCCTTTAAAAGGAGTTAGAAACTCTTATCTAGCTGTAACACAAGGAGAGAAGCAGGCATGATGTATGAATTGGTGATCATTGGAGCAGGAATCTCGGGATTGACGGCAGCCATTTCAGCGTGGGAGAGAGGAGTCAGCTCTGTTCTGATGATCGATTACCAGAAGAGAAGAGGTGGCTTCACCTTACCGTATTGGAGCTCTAATGAGTTTGCTCCAGAACGGGAACTGCTGGAAAAAGCTGCGTCGCTTCCCTACGAGATTCACGAACAATCAACTGTCGTCGGTTTTTTCCCAGGGGCAAACGGTCAGCTTCACCAGTTGTACGTCCAATCGCCAATGGGCACCTATTCTATTGAGGCAAAAAAGGTACTGATCGCCTCAGGCTCGCTGGAAAAACCGCGTGAGGCGCACAAAATTCCGGGGACACGTCCAGCAGGAGTCATGACGCCGATGATGGCGATGCAGCTGATCGAGCGAGGATATCAGCCGGGCCGCAAGATGGTGTTGATCGAGAATGGCAGAATCTCTCGCAGTACAGCAGGCCTTCTGGAAAAAGAGACGAGCAATCTGGTCAAATATACTGAGTCAGATTGGGAGCTTACCTCTATCAAGGGATTGTCCCGTGTAGAAGGAGTACAGCTGCGGAATCGGATGACGGATGAGATTGTCGAAGTGGCGTGCGATACGCTCATTTTTGCAAAAGGTCGGGTGCCCTGCACGTTTTTCTTGAAAGGAACGCCAATCGAGCGAGATCATCACGATGCCATTATCGTAGATGCCACGGGGAAAACGAATCTGCCAGATATTTATGCAGCGGGGAGCTGTACCTGCCTTGGCGACGATGATCACACCAATTCGATCGACTTGGCGAAAGAAACAGCCAAGCACCTCTTTTAAGCGATCATCAGAAGGGAGAGTTTATGATGAAGCTATCCGACTCGTTTACCATTCAGGCAAGCAAAGCGGATGTATGGTCCGTCTTTATGGATGTTGAAAAGCTGTCAGGCTGCGTACCAGGATGCAAAGAAGTAAAAATGAGCAGTCCCACTCGTTATGAAGCGAACATGGAAGTGAGAATACAGTTTATGACGATTCAATTCCGCGTCACGGGGGAATTAAAAGAAGCGGTAGAAGGAGAAGCGCTGCAAGTGGAAATGACCGGACAACCAGTAGCGCTGGCAGGACTGTTCCGCAATCAATTGCACCTTCAGCTTAAAGAGGAAGAGCCGGGAACCACACGGGTGCAATACGAGATGGATTTGCAAATGACAGGACGACTGGCATCATTAGGAGATATACTAATGAAAGGGACTGTGAAGAAAAAGGCAGAAGAATTTGCGACGAAGGTCCAGACCCTGTTCCAGTCTAGTCAGGAGATTTACAATTAAGAGAAGATGGTGATCATCCATGCTACAAGAAGAAAGACAGCAGCTGATCCTGCAAATGCTACAAGAAAATCAATCCGTTCGTATTGCAGAGCTATGCAGCCGATTAACGGTGACGCGCGAAACAATCAGGCGTGATTTGTATGAAATGGAGCAGCAGGGACTACTCAAGAAGGTGCATGGTGGCGCTATTCTGAATAAAACCAACGTGGAGCCTCCTTATGCTAAGCGGAGTGGATTAAACTTGGCGGAGAAGGAGGCGATTGCGGTCGCCGCAGCCTCCTTGGTGGAGGACGGCGACGCGATCTATATTGATTTGGGCACGACGACACAATTGTTCGCCAAACACCTTTATCATAAAAAAGGAATTACGGTGATAACCAATGCGCTACTGGTGGCATTGGAACTATCTCATCACCCGGATGCGAAGGTGATCATGAGTGGGGGTGAATTGCGCGCAGGGGATCTGGCCATGTCCGGTCCGATCGCCAGGAAAAGCCTCGAGGGTTTGTTTGTAGACAAAGCGTTTATTGGTGTGGGGGGATTGGCAGCAGAAACTGGTTTTACGGATTACCATGTGGGCGAGTCAGACATCAGGCAGCTGATGCTTACAAATGCCAAAGAAACATATGCACTGGTTGATCATTCCAAAATAAATGTAACCGCTTTTATGAAGGTGGCAGAGCTATTCGACATTGACGTAGTCATTACAGATGAGGAACTACCCCAATCTCTTGCTGGGCGACTTGCTCAGGAAGGATTGCAAGTCATCGTTGCTAAGACATCCGTGTAAAGCAAATGGTGAGGGAGGCAATCAATGGTGAAACAATCGGTACAAGCAAATGATTCGCAAGATATGCAAACGTATCATTATAAGCAAGAATTGAGACGGACATTAAAACTGTTCAGTTCGTTTGCCGTCGCGTTTTCTTTCATTTCCATTACCACAGGCATTTTTAGTAATTATGGATTTGTGCTTAGTACGGCAGGGCCAGCTGGTATCTGGACCTGGCCGATTGTAACCATTGGACATTTATTAGTTGCCATTATTTTTGCAGAGCTGGCTGGACGAATTCCACTGAGCGGTTATTCCTATCAATGGGTGACGCGTCTTGCCAACCCAGGGCTTGGTTGGTTTGCTGGCTGGATTGCCTTTTGCTTTCTCGTTATCGTGGTTCCAACCGTTGACTATGCATTGGCGCCCATCATTGCCGAGATGTTTGGCTGGGATACAGGCGCAAAGACGCTGGTCTGGATCGTGATGGGTACGCTAGTCGTACAAGCTTTATTAAACATTTATGGAGTGAAACTGGCTACTCGCATTAATGATATCGCCGTATACACTGAAGTGATCGGTATGGTTGGGATCGTTGTGGTGCTGGGGGCAGTTGTGATGTACAACGGGGCAAATTGGAGCATGCTGACCGATATCGGTACCGCTGCGACTCAATCAGACGGCTCGTACCTAGGGGCTTTCATCATGGCTGCCCTGATGGGTTCCTTTACATTGGTAGGTTTCGAGGCTGCTGCGAATCTCTCTGAGGAGACGATCAATGCGAAGAAAACGGTTCCTCGTGCCATGATATTATCCGTATTATTAAGTGGTGTGATCGGTTTCTTGCTGTTGATCGTCATTTCTGTTGCCATCACGGATCTGCCGACTGTACTCGGTGCAGCGAATCCGATTCCGTACATTTTGCAAACAAGTCTTGGCTCTGCTGTATCCAGCTTCTTTCTGGTGCTTTGCCTCATCTCCATCTTCGCGTGCGGCTTAATCATCATGGCTTCCGCTTCCCGACTCATCTATGCGTTGTCACGCGACAATGTATTCTTCGCTTCCTCCATCTTCAAGAAGGTATCACCTCAGACTTCCGTACCAACAAACGCAGTTTTACTGGTCTTAATGCTAGGTATTCTCGCTGTGTTATTCGCAGATTCCCTGACCCTTCTGGTAGGGGCCACCTCGGTTCTGCCAGCACTTCTCTATCTGACAACGATTGCTGCCTATGCATGGAAACGCAAGGAACTGCCTAAATCGAAGTACTTTGATCTGGGCAAGTGGCGCACACCGCTCACTTTCCTAGCAATCGCATGGTTGATCTTTGAAATTGGCATCTTGACCATCCCGGAAAATTTCCATAGCGTAGCGATCGTGGCAGCTACCTTGCTGGCAGTTGGCATCATTTTGTATCATTTACTGTTCCGCAAAGGGATTATGGAGGGCCGTATCGGAATTAAAGACAGAACATTCCGATTTGATGAAGAGAAAGAAGATCATTCAGCCTAGAATAATGAAAAAGGAGTCTGCTGTATGGAGAAGTATTTGCTGTCGATCGATCAGGGAACAACTGGGACCAAGGTGCTACTGGTAAATCACCATGGACGGGTTGCTGCCGAAAGCTATCAGAAGCACACGCAATATTATCCACAATCCGGATGGGTGGAGCATAACCCGGAGGAGATCTGGGAAAAGGTCTTGATGGGAGTTGCTGACGTGCTGCTCAAGGGACGTATCGAACCTGAGCAGGTAGAAGCGGTAGGCCTAGCTAATCAGGGGGAAACGGTCCTCTTCTGGGATTCGGTCAGCGGAGAGCCACTTTATCCGGCTGTCGTCTGGTCGTGCCGCCGCTCCGATCAAATCGCCGAGCGTTGGAAGGCGGATGGTGCGTGGGCACAGAAGGTAGCCGAGAAAACCGGACTTTTGATTGACCCGTATTTTTCTGCGACCAAGATTAGATGGATGATGGAGGAAGTGCCTCTGGTGCAAGAAAAGATCCGACAGCGGCAGGCTTATTGCAGCACGCTTGACTCTTGGCTGATCTGGCAGATGACAGGAGGTACCTCGTATGTAACCGATGCGTCCACCGCTGCCCGAACACTGTTGTTTGCCCATCGTCAGGGGAATTGGGATGAGGAAATATTACGGTATTTGGAGATAGAGGAAGACTGGCTGCCGCAGGTCCGTCCAACAGTTGGTTCGTTTGGTCGTACAGACCCGGTTACATTTTGCGGCATTCAAGCACCGATTCTCGTCAGCCAGGTGGATCAACCGGCCGCCCTGTACGGTCATCTCTGCATACAGCCGGGTATGTCCAAATGCACGTATGGCACGGGTTGCTTCGCTTACATGAACGTGGGAAACGAACCGCCTGCTACGAAAGAGAGCGGACTCTTGACGACGCTTGTCTGGAAACGCGGGGCGAAACATACTTATGCACTTGATGGTGCGATTTATGCGGCGGGGTCTGCAATCGAATGGGGTAAGGAGCAGCTTGGGCTGTATCAGGATATAGACGAGCTGCAACGATGGTCGGAGCAGTGGTATGAAGAAGTGCACAAGGGAGAAGCCCCAATCCATCTTTTATTTATCCCGGCATTGAATGGGATCGGCACGCCATACTGGAACTCGGAGGCGAGAGGGGCGTTTCTCGGACTCTCCCAGCATACTGATCGACCGTTGATGGCAAAAGCGATGCTGGAAGGGATCGCTCACCGTGTAGCGGATGTTTTTGTCACAATGGAACAGGCAATCGGACAAAAGATTTCGATCTTGCGTGTAGATGGCGGCTTGACGGACAATCCGTATTTGATGCAGTTTCAGGCAGACCTGCTGGGTGTTCCGGTTGAGGTGCCCCAGATCAATGAAACAACAGCGATGGGGATTGCGTTTCTGCTCGGGGAAGAGTGCGGCTGGTGGTCGGTGAACGATTTGGAAGCGCGAATGAAGGTAGGGCGTCGCTATGAGCCGCAGATGGACGAAGCGGTGAGGAAAAGACTGCGTGCTCGTTGGAACAAGGCAGTTCACCTCTTGTTACAAATAAGTGAAGGGTAACGTAAAAAAAAGAAACCAACTGCCAATGCGAGCGCAATGCTTTTGGCGGATTGGTTTCTTTTTTTATTTCTTCCACTCGAATGCAGGCTCCCAGCCAAAGCTGTCAAACCACTGCTTTCGTCTAAAGTTCGAGAGAGCTTGTCTCACATAAGGAATGACGTTCGGGGGTAATTTATCCATGTCCACCCATACGAGCTCATCGCATTTATTCGGCTCGGCATTGATAATTTCTCCGCGCCATTCAGTGGCAGCGACAAAAAAATCGATGCGCTCATCATTGGAGCGACGATGCATGACGCCTACCATCTCACAGCTGGCTGGATCGATGTCAATTCCGCATTCTTCTTTTGCCTCGCGGATCGCGGCTGTCTTCACTTCTTCATTCCCATCCAGATGTCCGGCGGGAACGCTGTAATTGCCGTCTTCGTAGCCGGTATTGTAGCGGCGTAATAACAAGACTTGCGTACCCCTCACCAGGAAAAGGTGAACGGCTACCTGCATCGCAAAGCGATCATTTTGCATGCGGATTCTCCTCTATTAATGATATTCTTCCGGGCGATGATTCTCGGCAGCCTGTCTACGGCGTTCCAGTCTGTTTTTTTTCAAAATAGGTGAGCTGGTCAAGCCCATAAGCAGCATAATAATTCCAGCAGCACCCAGGACGATTCCGATTATAAGATAAAGCCAATTCATTGAAAAAGACCTCCTTCATTCATGCAAAGCGAACATGATTCTAAATGGGAACTATGCTATAATGGCACAGTGTGTTTTTACCCGATACTCGGTAGTTATTTCTAGAAAACGCAGGGAGGATTTTGCGAGATGACTCAGCATACGTCTGTTGATCAGCTATCCATTAATACCATCCGCACGTTGGCGATTGATGCCATCGAGAAGGCGAATTCCGGTCACCCGGGAATGCCGATGGGTGCAGCCCCTATGGCACATGTACTGTGGAGCCGCTTTATGAAAGTAAATCCGAGCAATCCAAAATGGATTGACCGTGACCGTTTTGTCCTCTCAGCAGGACATGGCTCTATGCTATTATACTCGATGTTGCATCTGATGAAATACGATGTTTCACTGGAAGACCTACATAACTTCCGTCAATGGGGAAGCAAAACGCCTGGTCACCCTGAGTTTGGACACACGGCGGGTGTTGACGCGACAACGGGTCCTCTGGGACAAGGGATCGCGATGGCTGTCGGTATGGCGATGGCTGAAAAGCACATGGCAGCTGTTTACAACCGCGACAATTTTGACATCGTTGACCATTACACATACGTAATCTGCGGTGACGGTGACCTGATGGAGGGTGTATCCAGTGAGGCTTCTTCTCTGGCTGCTCACCTGAAACTGGGCAAAATGATCGTGCTCTACGATTCGAACGATATCTCTCTGGATGGCGAGCTTTCCCGTTCCTTCTCTGAAAACGTAGCGGGTCGCTACCAAGCGTATGGTTGGCAATACATTCGCGTAGAAGACGGCAATGATCTGGCTGCTATTGACGCGGCTATCGCAGAAGCGAAAAAAGATTTGGATCGTCCTACCTTGATCGAAGTAAAAACCGTCATTGGATACGGAAGCCCGAACAAAGGCGGCTCCAGCTCTTCTCACGGCGCTCCGCTTGGAAAAGACGAAGTGAAGCTGACAAAAGCAAACTACGAGTGGCACCATGAAGGTGAGTTCCACGTACCACAAGAAGTGACTGATTTCTATGCAGGCTTGGCTGATGCTGGCGAAAAAGTAGAAGCTGCTTGGCGCGACCAGTTTGCTGCTTACGCAAAAGCGTATCCGGAACTGGCGCTGCAATTCACGACTGCACAAGAAGGACACCTTCCTACTGGTTGGGACAACCATATGCCGACGTACGAAGCTGGCGCAAAGCTGGCGACACGCGTTGCTTCCGGTAATGCGATCAATGCATTGGCAAACAGCGTTCCGTTCTTCCTGGGCGGATCTGCTGACTTGGCACATTCCAACAACACGGTGATTAAAGAAGCGGGCAACTTCCTGCCAGGCTCTTACGATGGCCGCAACATTTGGTTTGGTGTTCGCGAATTCGCGATGGGTGCAGCCCTCAACGGTATGGCTCTCCACGGTGGCGTAAAAGTATACGGCGGTACGTTCTTCGTGTTCTCCGACTACGTGCGTCCGGCGATTCGCCTCTCTGCATTGATGAAGCAGCCAGTTGTCTACGTATTTACACATGACTCGATCGCAGTTGGTGAAGACGGACCGACGCATGAGCCGATTGAGCAGCTCGCTTCCTTGCGTGCGATGCCAGGCTTGACCATTCTTCGTCCGTCTGATGCAGTAGAAACGAACGAGGCTTGGAAATATGCTGTATCCCGCACAGATGAGCCAATTGTACTGGTGCTGACTCGTCAAAACCTGCCAGTCCTGCCTGAGACCATTGAGAAAGCGGCTGAAGGCGTGAGCAAAGGTGCGTATGTTCTCGCAGACGCGCCAAGCGGAAACCCGCAGCTCATCCTGTTGGCAACTGGTTCTGAGGTATCCCTCGTGATGCAAGCGCGTGAGCAACTCCTCGCGAAAGGTATTGAAACACGCGTTGTTTCCATGCCGAGCTGGAACCTATTCGAGCGTCAACCGAAAGAGTATCGCGACGCTGTGATTCCACCGGCTGTAAAAGCACGCGTGGCGGTAGAAATGGGCTCTCCAATGGGTTGGGAGCGTTACGCTGGTGATAGCGGCACAGTCATCGCAATCAATCAGTTTGGCGCATCTGCACCAGGCGAGCGCATCATGAAGGAATACGGCTTCACGGTAGAAAATGTTGTGGCTGAAGCAGAAAAATTGCTGAAATAAATCGTAAACCTTTAGGAAAAAGCCTATCTTCTGTTTCAGGAGATAGGCTTTTCCAGTGACAAACGGAATTTTGTATGGAATGATAGACTACAACCCAAAACAGAAACTTTTTTGAAATGGGACCGTCTATATAAGATGTGGGGGAGAGAGAGAAAACCAGGAGGTAAATAATGGCAGCAAAGGCCAAGAAGAAAGTCAGGAAGAAAAAGAACAACTTGCTGATGATTGCCGTATCGTTTGCAATATTCCTTTTCCTTAGTGTGATTGGGGGCTACTTCGCCCTGTTGTATGCGGGAGACCGGATGATTGAGCAAAACGTACAAAAGCTACAGGACTTAAAAGCAGAACCAACTGTCATATACGACAAAAATGGTAAAGAGATGACGAGTCTGATTCGTCAGAAGAACCGTATATACAAACCGATTAATGAAATGCCAAAGACTCTGATCGATGCTTTCCTCGCCGTAGAGGATAAGCGCTTTTATGAACACAAGGGCGTCGATATGGTCCGGATCGGTGGCGCCATCGTCAATGACATCAAAAAAGGATCGTTAGCTGAAGGGGGAAGTACCATTACCCAACAGCTGGCAAGAAACGTCTTTCTCACCCTAGACCAAACGTTCTGGCGTAAAACAAAAGAAATGAGTATCGCGATTGGCTTGGAGCGCAAGTATTCCAAGGATCAAATTTTAGAGATGTACTTGAACCGCGTTTATTTGGGCGAAGGGGAATTTGGGGTAGAGGATGCTGCCCAGTATTACTTCGGCAAATCGGTAAGCGATGACAAATTTACCGTTGCGGAAGCAGCGATGCTGGCGGCCATTCCAAAAGCACCGACCACTTATTCACCTTTTAACAATCCGGAAAAAGCGAAATTGCGTCGAGACACCGTTATTCGTCTGATGTATGAGCAAGGAATCATTACCGATGAGCAAAAAGAGGTAGCACAAGCAGAGCCGTTGCCGAAAGAACCGCATGAAGTAGCCGGCGCCAGCTTGAAAAAAGGCTATCGCGCATTTTTTGACAATATGGTGGAAGAATCCGAAGCCACGTTCGGCGTGACAGAAGAAGAACTGTACCGCGGAGGCTGGGACATTTACACGACCTTCGATCCGAAAGTACAGGATGCCATGATAGAGGAATATGCCAATGCCAAAAACTTCCCGAAAGACGGCGCCAAGCGCGGTGTAGAATCATCGATGATTGTCATCGACGCGAAAACGGGCGGAATTGCCGGGATGGTGGGCGGACGCAACTATGCGCCAAAAGGCTTTAACTATGCGACAGACATGAAGCGTCAGCCGGGCTCCAGCTTTAAGCCGATTGCCGTGTTCGCTCCAGCAGTCAATAAAGATATCAACAAATGGAACGCGAATTCGCAGCTGAGCAACAAAAGGCAGAGCTTCAATGGCTACGAGCCGCGCAACTACAATAACCGTTACACTGAAACGATGAACATGAATCGGGCGATGATCGACTCTGCAAATATCCCGCCAGTATGGTTATTAAATGAAATCGGCGTAGCAGAAAGCTTGGAATACCTCAAGAAAGTCGGCATTGAGCTGACTCCGAACGATCGAAACCTGGCAATTGCCCTCGGGGGCTTGAGTTTAGGTACATCCCCGCGGGAAATGGCTCAGGCGTACACGCCTTTTGTCAATGGAGGGGTAGTGTCTGAGACGCACTCGATTACGAAGGTGGAGAACAAGGACGAGGGTGTTGTCCGTGAGTACCAGCCAAAACAATCTGAGGCGCTGAAGCCGGAAGCAGCTTGGGAGATTCACACCATGCTGGAGAAAGCGGTTCAGGAAGGGACAGGGAAGGCAGCGCGTATCTCTGGCCGCCATGTTGCAGGTAAAACCGGTACGACCCAATCGATAGCAGGCGACAGCAAAGCAAACAAGGATGCTTGGTTCGTCGGATATACACCGGAATATGTCGGTGCAGTATGGATGGGCTTCGATCCGGAGGACAAACAGCATTTGATGCACCAAGGAAGTAGCATGACAGCGCAAATGTTCTCCAAAGTGTTGGCAACAGCCTTAAAAGGTGTGCCGTCATCGGACTTCGTTCGACCAGCAGGAGCGGTAGAACATAAAGAGGTGGAAGTAGAATCAGAGCTCCAATTGGCTGCAGACATGTCATTGGACCCAAGTACGAATAAATTGATGGTCGTGCTTAGCTGGATTGGTGGAGCTGACGGCGATACGTACGATCTGTACCGCATTAGCGAAAACGGCGAAAGACAGCTCATCTCTGCGGGTATGAAGGAAACCTCTTATGTAGATGTGCTGGATAGTCCGAAACAGTATCAGTATCAAGTCGTTCCAAGAAATGCACAAGGCGAGGAAGGTACACCTTCCAAACCAGTCCCAATAGACTCCAAGAAGCTTGAGAACCTGATTAATGGAGATCCAGGTCATAATGGGGACGGTAATGAGCAAGGACAAAATCCGGGTAGTACCGAAAATGGCAATGGTGAAATTCCACCTGACCAAGGTACCGGAGGAACTGGTGAGCATACAAATAATGGAGATGGTGGGCAATCGCCAAATCCGGGAACAGGTGAGGTTCCACCGGATATCGCGAATCCAGAACCGAGTCAGACAAATGGTTCCTCCAATGAAATCCAATTACCACCTCCTCCACAAGGGGATGGGCAGAACCAGTTCCCAGATGCATCAAACGGCTAAAGATTAGCCCAGCAAGAACGATTCAAAACCGATTCGACTATTTGCACAGCTTCTTTCGCGTGGTACAATACCAATAAATCGGGAGACAGGGGGGACAGTCCATGTCTGGCTACGCACAAAGAGATCTACCCACATTTTTCAAAGAACAGTTACGCCAAACCAAGGTGAATTTTGAGCGAGCTCTTGACTGTAAACACACCGATTTCGATGATCTTTACCCATACATGAACGAACAGCCACAGTTCTTCTGGTACAAACGTTACGTGGCTTGGTCAGAATTGCTGACCGTCGTACGTCTAGCTGAACAATTGGGTATTGAGTGGACAGAGGATTTCAGTGAGCAGCAGGTAGAATTCATTCAAGGTAAAGTTCTGCAAGGAAAAGTGCTCGATTATTGGAACCCAGAAGAAGAGCAAGAAGAATCGATGAGAGAATTGGAAGAAGAAAAATAGATGTGAAAGTAAAACATGGCGCGTTCCCACTTCCGGGAACGCGCTTTTTTGCGTGCACGACGTTCATATTCAAGGTGTCTAATATCCCATACATGTTTAAGAATTTTTGTAAAAAAATGTATACATTCTTATTCTTCTTTTCCGTTATATGCATTGGCACCATAATTGCAATTTTAAGAGCGTGTATTTGTTTCCATTCCAAATGGAGAGAAGGTGAATCTGCACAAAACAAAATACGGCTTCCTCGCAACAAATGAACATACGGTTACCATTCAAAGGAGGTTTACTCATTCATGAAGAAAAAATGCCACACAGTACACACAAGCCGCATGATGGCTGGTGTCCTTCTCTCGACATCATTTCTATTGGGGACGGTTGGTAGTCCTGTCCAAGCCTTGGCAGTCAAAGATTATGCAAGTACGATTGGTAGGGATGGGAGTCAAAACGTTCCGCCTTCAGGAAAATATGCGGAGAGAAGGCTGGACCCGATTACCTCGTTTCAGCATCAATCCAGTGACGAAGCAGGAGGATATCCGCATCCAGTGGAGCCAACCTGGAGTGTAGAGGAGCAAGAGTCTTCTAACGAACAGCCTCGGAGTATGAAGGCAAATATCGAAAAGTACGCGATGTCCGATTTGAACAAGCTCAGCTACGACGAATTAGTCAATGTACTGGTGACGATCAACTGGGAGCAGATTCCTGAATTGTTTGATTTTACATCTGATTCGTATGCCTTTTATAACGATCGTCAGCGCGTTCAAGCCATCATTGACGCATTGCAAGTCAGAGGCACACAATACTCCAGCAGCGATTCCAAAGGAATTGACACTTTGGTTGAGGTGCTTCGCTCTGGATACTACCTCGGCTACTACCATCAGGAATTATCCTATCTCAATCAGAGAAGTGAGCATCAAAAAGTGTTCCCTGCTCTGCAAGCCATTGCAGATAATCCGAATTTCAAATTAGGGACAGATGCTCAAAATGAGGTAATAGGTGCATTTGGTGGACTTATCGGAAATACTTTTGTAAGCGCTTCCCTCGTAGAGAAAGCTGCACCGATCATCCGTCAATACGAAGAACAAATGGATACGTTTATTACGCAGCGGAGTGCGGGTGATGCTGTTTTCCGTATCATGAGCCAGTTTAGCTATATTCTGATGTGGAGAGTGGATGAACCAACCAAGCAACAGGAGTTTTACGGCAAAATAGATACGTATCTGAACGAGTTGGGAAATCTCGCCTTGCATGGCGATACAGATGAAGCGAAAGAATGGGTCCTCGACAATGGTTTTTATCACAGTGCTTATTTGGGAAAATACCATTCCAATCCGAATAAGGGCAACGAGGTCCTCACAGAAGCGTTAGAGCTTTATCCGTATGTGGGACTTCAGTATATGCAGGTAGCGAAGCTGATCCAGACGGTCTATGGCGGAAAAGATGCGCAAGGAAGGGACATCCAGTTCAACAAGATTCGTGAGGATGCCATGGAAAAATATCTGCCTAAAGAATATACGTTTGATGACGGAAGCATCGTCATGAAAACAGGCGGAGACGTCACAGAAGAAAAGGTGAAGCGGTTATATTGGGCGGCAAAAGAGGTAAAAGCTCAGTTTCATCGGATGGGAGGACGAGATGAACCGATGGAAGAAGGGAACCCCGACGATATTTTGACCATTGTCCTTTACAATAGTCCATCCGAGTACAAGATGAACAACCCTCTGTATGGCTATGAAACGGACAACGGGGGTATGTATATCGAGGGAAAAGGAACTTTCTTCACCTACGAACGAACACCGCAGCAGAGTACGTACACACTGGAAGAATTGTTCCGTCATGAATTCACGCACTATTTACAAGGGCGCTACGCTATACCTGGCTTGTGGAATGAAGGCCCGATTTACAGAGAAGAGAGACTGTCGTGGTTTGAAGAAGGAGGAGCGGAACTCTTTGCAGGCTCCACACGAACAACAGGTGTTCTGCCTCGAAAATCCATGGTCAACAATCTGATTCGCTTTGGACAAAATAATTGGTACACGGCGTCTCAAACGTTGCATGCACGCTACGGCACGTGGGACTTTTATACGTATTCATACGCCTTGCAGTATCACATGATGAAAGAGAACTGGAACAAGCTCGATGATATCATGGATTACATAGAGGCCAATAACGTAGACGGTTATGACCAGTTAATCCGTACGCTCAGCAATGATTCAGAGCTAAATCGGGAGTACCACCGTACCATGGAATCGTTGGTAGACAGCTATCCTGATCTGACCGTGCCGCTGGTGTCGGATGATTATCTGGTAACGCCGGACCCGAAAGCAAGTGCAGAAATCTTCCAGGAAATTGAAGATGTCACCGGATTGCAAAATGCGTCTACCAAAAGGCACGATTCAGAGTTCTTCCAAACCTTTACGTTAACAGGGACGTACACGGGTACGCAGGCAGAAGGAGAGAAGGAAGACTGGAAAACGATGAGTCGCATCACAGACGAGTTTCTAACCACGCTTACTTCCCATCCATGGAACGGCTACAAAACCGTAACCGCCTACTTTACCAACTACAGAGTAAATGCATCCAATCAGTTTGAATATGATGTCACGTTCCACGGGGTACTTCCAGAACAAGGAGATGGAGAAAACCAGCCGCCAGTTATTGTCATGAACGGCCCGACAAAAGCAGCCGTAAACAAGGAGGTTGCGTTTAGTAGTAACGGAAGCTCCGATCCGGATGGTAGCATCGTATCTTATCTGTGGGAATTTGGAGATGGCACAAGCAGCAGTGATGCCAATCCTACGCATGTCTACGAAAATCAGGGAGAATATACCGTGAAACTGCGAGTAACGGATGACAAAGGAGCGGTTACTGCGAAATCGATTACTATCACGATCGAGAAGCAGGGTGGAGAAATGGAGGAAAAGGAACAAGAGCCAAACAACAGCTTTTCAGAGGCAAATCTGTTGAAAAGCAATGTGGAGTTGAGTGGTCAAACAAGCAAACAAGACGACAAGGACATTTTTGCCTTGAAAGTACTGGGCAACGGAACAGTGAAAATCAACGTAACGAGTGAGCATGATACTGGTTTGAACTGGGTCGTTCACCACGAGGATGATCTGAATGAATATGTCGCTTACCCCAATACCTCAGGAAAAATGCTCTCCGGTGAGTTTGAAGCATCTCCGGGTACGTATTATTTGTCCGTGTACAACTTTAACGGTGAAACCATTCCATACAAAGTAACCGCGGAGTTGCCAGAAGAAGAATCAGAACCAACCGAAACGGAGCCGAACAATTCATTCGATGAGGCTAATGCGCTACAGTTGGGCGAAGAGATAAGGGGTCAAACCGATCGTACAGATGACAAGGACACGTACATTATTCAGGTTGAAGAGGAAGGAATCGTTCACGTTACGGTAAGTAGCGAGAAGGACGAAGGCTTAAACTGGGTGGTGTTCCATGAAGATGATCTCGATACGTATTTCGCCTACCCAAAAAACGTAGGTAAGAAATTGACTGGAGAATTTGAGGCAAAACCAGGGAAGTATTACTTGTTAGTCTACAACACGAACAACACAACAATTCCGTACACAGTTATCGTAAAGGCAGAGTAATCCCCCATTCATAGGAAAACAAGCCCTCTCTACCCTTTTTTTAAAAGGAATAGAAGGGCTTGTTTCGTTTGATAAGCGTCTGGTAAAAATCAGCGCGTAACGGGATAGCGTTCCGAACGTCTTTTCTTTACGTAGCCTGAGAATCAATGGAGCCAATTGTAAATGACTTGTGGCGTCTCTTCCTCAGGTCCAGCCGGGAGAACGAATGGAACAGGGTTGCTCCAAGGCTGGGCAGGGGACGGAGCATTAGAGATAATGAATTCTGTCCCCAATGAAACAAAGCTGTACAGCTCCTCGACAGCGGCATTGTACAAGCGAACACATCCGAGCGAAACAGATGAGCCGATGCTCTCGGGATGGTTTGTCCCGTGGAGGGCATACCCGTTCTCCTGAAAGACCATGCCCCTCGTTCCATAAATATTGTCATGTCCACGGGGCTGATTGATTTTTTGTTGAATGGTATAGTAGCCTTCGGGTGTAGAGCCGTTTTTGCCTATGGCGACGGGATAGCTGCGTACCAGATGGGAACCGCTGATGAGCTTCATCGTATGTGTCGAGGTAGACAAGTGAAGCTGTAACGGTTCGAAAGGCGCCACAGGCTCCGGATAGCCGGGAAGCGGAAGCACATTGCGCAAGCTGTCCCATGCGGACTCTGGCAAGAAGGCTTTGGGATGATACGGATAGCTTTTTAACAAAAGTCGCTTTGGCGGCACTGGTATTTGCGGCAAATAATTGCCTGGATAAGCGCCAGCCAGATCAGACAGCTGGGTAGGCAACGTACCCGTTTGCTGATAATAGCGATATAAGGCGTTTCGCAAGATCAGCACATGCTGGAGGGTTAGCTGCTCATCCGTGAGTTCTGCTTTACCTGTGGCAAGTGTCGGTTCTTGTTCCAACTGCACAGGTTTATCCCACCATTTTTCACTGAGAACAGTCCGACTCGTCGGATTGTAACGCAAGATGCCTCGGACTTCGCGCGGCTGATAAAACAGCAAGGGACGAAACAACGGCGAACCAGGTACTTCTGGGACAACCATCACTGTAAAAGGCTGCGTAAGAGCAGGACGCCGGGACTCTACATAGCGCCGGACCTGTTCAGATAGCTCACGGGCGCTGAGTGTAGGAGGAACTGCGATGACCTCGACATGTGGCTGCGTTTGTGCTGCTGTCGGTACGGGCTGTTTGGCAGCCTGTGGCGTTGTCTTGGTTGACGCATCCCTCAACAGTCCTGGAGAAAAAGCGAATTGAAAATAGAGAAACAAGAGTGAAGCCAAGAGTAAACGTGTTCGTTGGCCAAACGTATTGCGCTGTCGCTCCCGTAGTAGTCGTTGATAAGCGTCACGCGTCTCGCTGTAGTACGAGCCTTGCTTGGATACCAGACCACGCCTGTACGCTTCGAGAGCCTGTTCCGAGTTTCCTTGTGCCTCCCGTTCTTGGCCAAGGTGAAACCAGCCGATGGCTTCGTTTGGATACTGAGTCGTATACCACCGGTAAAAGGCGAGGTCGCTCTGATCCGGGTATTTCATATGAAATGTACTTTTTTCCTGAAGAAAGGAAACCTTGTCCACGGATACTTCTCCTCCAAATAAATGAGCGTTCAAAAGGCGCCCTTATAAGGATGTATCGGCGGGTGTTGGGAAAATAATGAGAGTGGAGGACAAAAATGGTCTATTTGCGAACGATCAAGCTGCTGCGAGAAAACTTTCCCAACACGAAGGAATATCCGTTTCACTTGCCCTCCTTGCGCAAGCTGGAAGCAATCGAGCTTGAGAGCAGTGTCACTTTTTTTGTAGGAGAGAATGGCTCAGGCAAATCGACCTTACTGGAGTCGATTGCCTATCAATGCGGTTTTAACACGGCTGGCGGATCGCGTCACAACTTTTATGAGGTGCATCGCTCGGAGGCGATTCTGGGTGACTACATACGCCTTTCCTGGCTGCCCAAAATAACGAATGGCTTTTTCCTGCGAGCGGAGAGCTTCTATCAGTTTGCCAGTCATATCGACGAGATGGGCCCTAAAAGCTATCAAAACTACGGCGGACGCTCGCTGCATGAACAGTCGCACGGAGAATCTTTTTTCTCGTTGTTTGCCAATCGCTTCAACGGCAGGGGAATCTACTTGCTGGATGAGCCCGAGGCTGCTCTTTCACCGAAACGCCAGATCGCTTTTTTGTACATGATGCGCGATTTGATTGAGGACGGGGCGCAATTTATTATTGCGACGCACTCGCCGATTCTGTTGGGTTATCCCGGAGCGACTATCCTCAATTTTGACGAATCGCCCGCTCAAGAGGTGAATTATCGCGATACGGAGCACTATCAATTGACGCGCCGTTTCCTGGAGAAGCCCGATCTATTTTTAGATGAAAAATAATTTTCATTCTTCCTGTCACAAAAATCGCCTTGGCGGTTTCTATTAGATGAACGAAGCAGTAGAGGCATTCGTCAATGGCGCACGCAGGAAGGAGGAATCCAGTGGGGGTGCAAGCAAACCTGGTGATGAACCATGCTCGAGTAGAGGATCAAGCAGATACCTTTCAAGAATTGTTTACGACCTATTATCCGTTTGTGGTCAGACAGATCATGCGAATTGTGAAAGATCAACAAACGGCAGAAGATATTGCACAGGATGTATTTCTCTCCTTTTACCATACGGATCGCACGGTAATCGAACATATCCCGGCATGGCTGTCCAAGTCCGCGCTCTATGCAGCGTACAATTATCTTCGTTCAGAAAAACGCAGGTACGCAAGACAAGAGCGGAGTGCATCCGAGCAAGAGCACGTCAGCCCTTCTACAGAAGAGATGTGGCTTGCAAAAGAGTCCCAGAGTATCGTCCGCGATGTGCTAGAGGAGCTAGATGAGCGAGAACGAACCTTGCTGGTCATGAAATATTCCGGATTTCCTTATGCGGAGTTGGCTAAAGCGACTGGGACGCCGATCAGCTCGGTGGGAACACTCCTTGCGAGAGCGAAAAGTAAATTTCGTACCATCTATGGCCGGATGAGGGGGGAAGAGGAATGAAATGTGCTGATACAGGCTTTATCCAGGCGTTCTTGGACGGTGAATGCAGCTCAAAAGAAAGTGAGCAATTCCTGCTTCATCTGGAGAACTGTGAAACCTGCCGCACACAGCTGGACGAACTGTCCGCGTTGGATAGCTGGACGCGTGAAAAGATGGAAGAACATGCTTTTTCCGAGACAAACGATGTGAATGTCAATACGGAAGCAGCGTGGCAGCGATTTTCGCAAACAATCAAGAAAACGACTGACACATATGCACAAGATCGACAAGCGATAACCAATCGAGCAACAATCAGAAGGAGCTGGAATCAGATGAACAAGCAAACTAAAAGATGGGTGACAGGCGCTTCGGCAGCAGCAGTATTGGCTGTATCCCTGTCTTTCCCCCAAGTACAAGCAGCAGCGAACGATTTTCTGTCCATTTTCCGCATGGATAAAGTAGAGTTTGTCAAAGTGACGCAACAGGATTTGCAAGAGATCGAACAATGGATCGCTAACGGCAATGTGGGCGAGATGGAACTGAACGGGATCGGAAAAATTTGGATTGATGAAAACGATCAAGAGAAACTTGAGCAAAGAAGCTACTATTACAACAACAAGGAATCCGCTGAAAAGGCTGGAGTGAAGCTGCCACAGCTGCCGAAGGACGTCACGGTGGATAGCGTAAACATCCAATCTCCTTACACCATGCACATGGAGATCGATGCCGAGCGTGCAAACAAACTGTTGGCTCAATTGCAGGTAGAGGCGCGCTTTGACGAGAAGCTGAGTGGCAAACGCTTCTCCTTGAAGATTCCACAGATGCAGAACATCTGGATGACCGCAGGAAAAGAAAACTTTGGCTACTCAGTCATAGACGCACCTGAGCTAACTGCTCCAGAGGGAGTCGATCTGGCACAGCTTCGCGAGACACTCTTGGCCCTGCCGTTCATTCCAGATCAAGTGAAAAAGCAGATGATTAGCATCGAAGACTGGCAGCATACGCTCCCTGTGCCATACATGGCAGACGGCGATAGCAAGATGAAGGAAGTAAAAGTGAACGGTCAAAACGGAATGCTGATCACAAATAAATACAATACACATCTGATGTGGCAGCAGGATGGACAGATTCACATGCTGCAAGGCAGCGATAAGAACGCTGATGGGCTGTTGGATTTTGCAAAACAATTGAAATAAGTAAACAAATAGTGGGGCATTGGCAGAGTTTTCCTGAAGGGGGAGGGCTCTGCTTTGTCCCGTTTGCAATGGAGAAAGTGAGGTAAGCGATGTCAGATTATGTGATAGAGACCTGGGAGTTGACCAAGCAATATAACGGTAAAGCTGGCTGCAAAAATATTACGCTACAAGTACCGCGCGGCTCCGTATTTGGTTTCCTTGGTCAAAATGGAGCGGGTAAAAGTACCTTTGTCAGGACGATGCTCGGGTTATTGCACCCAACGAATGGCAAAGCGGTTATGCTTGGGCAGCCGATTGGCAGTGTAGAATCGCGAAGAAAGGTAGGGTACTTGCCAGAGCTGTTCCGCTATCCTGATTGGTTGACGGGCCAACAGCTCTTGGAGCATCATGCCGAGTTGTGTGGATTAACACATCGCGAGAGCAAATCAGTGATAAAAAATGTCGTCGAGCTGGTCGGAATGGCTGGACGCGAGCGTGAACGCATCCGGGGCTATTCCAAAGGCATGCAGCAGCGTATCGGGATTGCCTGCGCACTCTTATCCGATCCAGAGCTGATCTTCCTCGATGAGCCGACCTCCGCACTGGACCCAATCGGGCGAAAGGAAGTACGTGAGCTGATCGCGCGGCTGCGTGACCAAGGAAAGACGGTTTTTCTCAACAGTCATCTACTGAGTGAAATGGAGAGCGTGTGCAACTACGTCGGGATCATTCACCGTAGTGAGCTGGTCGTACAAGGCGACTGGCGCAAGCTGAGCACCGTCCAACCACAAATTGAATTGACAGTGGACAAGGATAGCGCGGGCTTTCATAATGGGCTTCCTTCCTTCGTCACAGAGAGTCGTCTCGTAAGACAAGAGGAAAACCGTGATATATGGTTAATGACGCTGGATCAGGACAATCGGGTACCCACTCTGTTGCAACAGGTGATTGCTTCAGGGGCTGGAGTACATGAAGTCGTGCGCAAGCAGCAATCACTGGAAGACGTATTCCTGTACTGGGTGCAGAGAAAGGAGGGGGAACGACATGTGGCCGATCATCAAAATCACATATAGAGAAATGATCTCCAAGCGTATTTTCACGATTACGCTGATCATGTCGCTGGCCTTCCTGCTGCTGTTTGGACTTGCAACAGGCTATGCGATCAAGGAAATGAAGGAATCGTTCGGGGGCTTAAGTCCAGAAGCTTTGCTGCAAAAAAACTTCTTTTCCACGCAGCTCTTGGGGATGGGCTTGTACTTTGGCTCCGTCATTACGGCACTTTTGGCGATTTTGAGCAGTGTCGGGAGCATTGCCTCTGAAATCGAGAGCCATCAGATCGATACGTGGCTGGCACGCGCACTTCCTCGCTACAAGTATGTACTGGGGAAATTTTTCGGGTTGGCAAGTATGTTGGGGCTGTACGCACTCCTGATGTTCTTCGGGTTATTGGGGATCAACCAATGGGTGGGTGAAGGTATGCTGGCTGTTCAGGTAGATGCTGGTCAAATCCTGAAAGCAGCTGCCTTCTTCGTAAGTATGCCGATCATCCTTGTTTGTGTAGCGATGTTCTTAAGCAGCATGACCACTACAGTGACGGGTGGTATTATCCTGATCATTCTGTATGGGATCAGCTTCGTTGGCGGCTTTATTGAGCAGCTCGGTGCGGTCTTTAGCAATAGCTCGCTTACCAACATTGGGATTATTTCCAGTCTGCTCTTTCCGGCAGATTCACTGTTCAGGCAAGCGACGCTTTCGCTATTTGATTCTGCTGACGATCCGCTGTCTTTTGCTTCGCAAGGCATTTTCGGCACGACTTCTCCTCCGAGTACTGCCATGCTCATCTACACCATTTTCTATGGCATCGTGGCGTTGGGGCTGTCCATTCGGGTGTTTCAAAAGCGAGATGTATAAGAGAAACAAAAGAACGGCTGATTCGTGCCGTTCTTTTTCTTTTCGAATGCTGGGTCTATCGTTCCCCGTTAGTTCCATGCTATAAATCTGTTCCTATGCCAATTGTTTCGCAATCTCCCAGGCATGTCCTGCCGGATCGATGAATGAAGCCGTTCGTACTCCCCACGGCCGTTCGATCGGCCCGTTCAGTAGAGCAACCCCACGTTTTTTCAAGTCTTCACAGACCTCATCCACGTCATCGACCCAAATGGTGAGCAGGAAACGCAATCCGGATTCACGTGTTGCGACTGTTCCCGGTTTCATCAATTCGTGTGACTCGGAAATATCCAAAAGGTTCACGCTCATATTCCCGAAATTAAACACCGACGAAACCTGGTCTTCATATACGGCTTGAAATCCGAATACCTCCTGATAGAATGCCTTCACCTTCTGAAAATCCTCAACAAACAGCGTAATGACATCCACATTCCTAGATCCTAAACTCTTCATATGAACACCCTGCTTTCTGCTTGTAAATTGTTGTCATTCATTCAATCATAGCAAATATGAAAATTGATATTTCTTATGAATTGCTTTCTTTTCACTGTTTATAATTTATTTTTCTAATTTTAATACGCTATTTATTCGAACATTTGCAATTGAATTCGGTTCAGCAAATTCCAATATTGTTCAACCATGACCGATGTCGGATACGGCATCGAATGGGTAATCCACCATTCCAATACACCCACTCCCGCTGAAATGAAAAATTGCACCGTAATATCCTTGTTCAATTTCCGATCGAGATTGATCGAATCCAGATGCTGGCTCAGACTTTGCCGGAACATTGTCTCCATTTGGTTTCGGAAAACCGCGTTACCCTTGCTCTTCAGCATTATGGAATAGAAAGATGCATGCTGCTCCAAATATTCAAACGTGCGCTGTAGCGCGGTTTTGGAAGTGAGATGAACCATGCCCTCTTCAGGCATACAATTGCGCAGTAACTGGTTAATTTGATCTTCCATACATTGATCGAGTAGATCGTACTTATCAGCGAAATGCAAATACACCGTTCCTCGATTGACATTCGCTTCCTCCGCAATTTGATTGACCGTCATGCTCTCGAAGTCCTTTTCTGACATCAGCCTCATAAAAGCATTCATAATCGCTTGCCTCGATTTTTGAATACGTCTGTCCATATCGTTCTCCCCTTAATCCTATATAAAATGAACATATTGAAGCCCTCTGTTGAAAAATCAACAACCGGGCTTGTTTTAACCATTGAACATCATCTATCGCTCTGATACGTTTTTACTATATAAACCACATGTTGAAAATTCAACTTATGTTCAATTTAAGAGGAGGCATAATCATGAAAGCTATTGCTTTGACAAGCTTTGGAATCCCCGAAGTACTAGAGGAACTGGAAGTGCCAGTTCCCACACTCACCGATACACAAGTTCTAGTCGAAATGCGTGCCTCCTCCATTAATCCTGCGGATATTTTAATGCGCAGCGGCGCGATTCTTCAGAGTCCGATGGCTGATAAATTTCCGGCTCAACTGCCGATCGTTCTTGGTTTTGATGTAGCCGGCATCGTAAAAGAGGTTGGCGAAAAAGTGCGTCATTTCAAGTCGGGGGATCGTGTCATGGGCTTGGTTCCGATGGGTTCCTACATGGACTACGTTGCGGTGGAGGAAGATCATCTTGCTGTTATCCCGGAGAGTCTTTCCTTCGAAGAGGCAGGCGCTGCGCCTGCGGTTGCCCTGACAGCTTGGCAAGCGCTGTTTGAGCATGGCCGTCTCCAACCGAGACAACGCATCCTTGTTCATGCCGGTGCCGGAGGTGTGGGACATGCGGCGGTCCAGTTGGCCAAGCAACATGGAGCATATGTTATCGCAACTGCGAGGGACTATAATCATGATTTCGTCAAAGGACTCGGTGCGGACGAAGTGTTAGACTACACGAAAGTCGAATTTGCCGCCAAAATAACCGATCCTATCGATATCGTGGTTGATTCCGCTATGGACCCATCCACAATCGGTACCGGGCTACCAGGAGATCGGGGAGAGAAAAACTACTCGGTCATCAAGGATGGCGGCTCCTATATTTCAGTGGCGGCATTTACGATCAATCAATATCCAAAGGTCCGGGGCATTGACGCGCATTTCTTCCATGCAAGACCCAACCGTACCGATTTTGATTCTATTGTTCGCCATATGCAAAAGAACAAGTTGAGTATCCACATCAATGAGACCTATCCCTTTACTGCTCAGGGTCTGCTTCAGGCGTACCGCAAAAGCGAAGAGCTGCCGAAACGGGGGAAAATCGTCATATCGAAAAGCATGGGGTAAACATCTTGCTTAGTGAAATGGCTAATTTCTGAACTAGTGATACCCGTTACTTCAATGATCAATTTGGAAAGGTCGACTCAGAAAGTAAGTCTGGTTCAAGCTTCCAAATATTCATTCCCTTTTTCGTCTCAACAAACGACCATTTCGAGTTCATATAATAATTATTGAACTCAAGATTTGATGGGCATGCGGAGAATACCGGGTAACCAATTTGTGATAGTAAATATCTCATGAGATTCTTATGACGATACTGTTCCTCTACGGCAAACTGATAAAGAGAGATTGTGCCGTTTTTCTTTAGGTAGATTCTTGCTGCTGCGATAATGATGTCTTCTATATTCATAACAACAACAGATCGTCTTTTTACGGCCGCTCGAAGTCCTAATGGGCAAAGAAACTCCTCATTGTACACTGCCTTATTCTCGCGAGTGATATGTTTTGAAAAAAATGACTCAAGTTGTTTAATATCCTCAACAACGGCAAATCTTACGTTCAATTTTTAACCACTTCCCCGAACAGCTTACTTTCCAATCCATACGAAAATATCTCCATCAGGAATTTCCATTACAGCAACATACCCGGATTTTCCAATCGTCTCCAAAAAAGCATGGATGAGAGTTTGCGGAGCAGTACGTACCATTTCCGATGTAAGATAACATGTATTTTTCCCTCTTTCTAAAAATAATAGTTTTCATATTATTGACTTCGGCGAACCTCTTTTTCTGACAGATCATATTTGATCTGTTGTTGAAATCTAAAAAAAGAGGTGATTATTAACGTCTTCCATCTTACTAATTTGCCCGTTAGCGCAGATCGGCTGCCGATCTATACCGGCAGCCGCGTTTTAGTTATTTATTAAGCTATCGAACCTGTTAGCTTAATGAGTCTCATCTAAATTCAAGAGTTAAACCCACTCCAACCTCCAATACATTCGCCACATCTGATAATGCAATTTTCGATTTCAAATCTGTACAATGACATGCATGTAAATATTTCGGTTTGACAGTCTGAAAATATTCCACAGTTTTATTCATCTGATATTCTCCAGGGTTTAGCAGATGAAATCCTCCGATTATATCGAGAATCCTATCGTCTCCACAAACTTTTTTGGCATATTCAATAGTATTGCAGATTCCTGAGTGTGAACATGCAACAATGATGACAAGTCCGTTTTCAGCTTTATAAACCAGTGCAGAATCATCCAGCAGGTAGTCCTCTGAGATTTCGCCATCTCTTGCCAGTTGTCCAATAGCGTTATCCGCTTCAAAAGACATAGTCCTTTCAATTTCACCTAGGAAGACCAACTTCTCCGTCAGCCACACCGGCTTTTTGGTGTATTCCAATTTAAAGTGCCTACTGATTTTCTCAGCAGTTAGCAAACTCCCTATTTCTTCACCATTCAAGAGTTTGCTGTAGAATACATCGGGATGAGCAATAATGGTTGGAAGTCTGAATTCTAATTGTTCAAGTTTCGCTTCAGAAAACATTCGAATGAGCGGATCTAGTCCCCAGGTATGATCGTTATGTCCATGTGACAGCGCAAAGTAATCAAGTTTTCTCAAATCAATTCTCATCTTTTCTGAATTGCGAATGAACACATCTGAGTATCCTACGTCGAACAGTATCCTCTTATCTTCATCTTCGATTAAATAAGAAACAGCTGGCTCACCAACAAAGTAGCGGTCGATGTAAGTATTATTATCAACCAGCACAGTTAATTTCATTGAGATATCCTCCTTATCATGTCGTAAGACCTAATGTCCCTCCACAAAACCAAGCAATTATATTATACCGAAATTTCTGTCACTAAATTTCATTCAAAACAAAATACCTTATCCCAATTGCCACGTGGATTATATTTCCAAACTATCTTATCAGGAACTGTTACTCGTGGTAGAATGCTGTCAGACAGCGCCTTGTGGACGAAACAGGCGCAGAGGGGGAATGATTCAGTGAAGCCTTGTCCTTCTTGTGGAGCACAAATCGAGGCAAACGAAGGATATCTGTTTTGGTGTGAACACTGTGACTGGAATGTAGCCGTCCTATCGAAAGAACGCCAAGGCAAAGCTTGGGAACGCCTTGAGAGGAAAATGCGTGATACATACGGCCAAGCCTTGTTCAAAGAGCTAAAGGGCCGCACCGAGCTCGTAACCAAACAGGGGGTAAGCGAGAGAGTGGCATCCGCGTACTCACTTGTCGTTATCGGATGTTCCGTTGCAGCCTTTCTCTTTTCTTTGTACGGACTTGTCGCCTGGTATAGCAGCCCCTTTATCCTCATAAGCTGTCTGCTAGTCCTCCTGTTCGCATGGTTGTCGCGGCCTCGAGCCCATCCGTTTCCGAAAATGGCCATTCTTTTGAATGCTGATGAACACCCAACCACCATGAAGATATTTGAAACCGTAGCACAAAAGATGGGGGTCGAAAAAAGAATACAGTTCGCGCTCTCTCCTTACTATGAGGCGTATACCACTGAATATGGATGGCGCAGAAGGAGGGTGGTTGTCATCGGTTATCCACTATTGTTTGCGTGCACACCGGGAGAGTTGACCGCACTGCTTGCCCATGAGCTGGCTCATTGCCGTAACAATGACATTAGGCGGAGTGCTCTGGTATCGCATGCACAGCGTATTCTCCTGAATTGGTGCGACTTGCTTGACCCAATCCAAGACGAGGATGATGAATACCATTTTTCATTCATCGCCACGTTCAGCAGGGGGATCATGCGGCTTCTATTTTGGATTCCCTATCGTTTGCTGGCTGTTCTTATTCATCTTTATTGGAATCAGAGTCAACGTGCTGAATATGAGGCGGATCGTATGGCGGCTCAGCTTGCAGGCAGTCAGCATCTCATTTCCCTGTTGCAGATCATCCACATGAACGATGTGGTGGAGCCACTGATCGCGAGACATTCCTTGCAGAAGCAAAGTATGACACTGGGTCAGCATTTGCATGAGACTTTTTCTAAACTGCCTGGAAAGGAAAAAATGCGCATAGTGCGCATCCTGGAAAGAAGTCAACAAAGCATGGACACGACACACCCTGCGACTCATATGCGGATCGCCATGCTGCTGCATAAAGATGCTCCTCCTGCTTATCAGATATCGGATTGGGAATACAACCGGATATGCCAGGAAATGACCGACCACCTACAGGAAAAAATGGAGCATCGAATCATAGATGACTATCGCGCCAAGCTCGCTTAATTTGGCGGACGTAAGGCTTCTCTATTATTATTTCTGTCCAAATTGATTCTCCTTATGGTTGTAATGTGATTGTTGGTTGTTCGGATGCAAAACGCTAAATGGACGAAAAGGCCTTGCCTGGGAGCTCTTCTCTCTCAGGTGGGGCCTTTTCTGAGGAGTCTGCTTCTTCGTTTTCAAATTCTGTTTTAAAATTCAGGCAGACTGACTCTACCAATCAAAACAGCGGTAGAACTATCGATCCCGTTAGTTTTGCGAACTTTTTACACTGTCTACTCAAAGGGGATATTATCAAGTGCGAGGGCTTATTCCTAATTATTAATAGTCTGTGTATACGAAGACATAGTAACCATCTGTTTCGCCATTAGATGTTTTTTTAGGAGACAATATACATTCATGCTCCGATCACCATATGCGCATGTCATGATTTTTATGATGTTAATAGAGCAAATGCGGTTAAAACAGTTTATGCGCATATTCTATTCGGATTTTTACGAACATTGTTATAATGACAGCACAATATGAAAGCGCATTCGTTATGGTTACTACAACATCATTGTAAGCGCATTCTTGCAAGGGGGAACTAGCGTATGCTGGCATTACTTGGATTTCTCATGGTAGCCGTTTTCATGTACTTGATTATGTCGAGACGGCTTTCGGCATTGGTTGCTTTGATTGTTGTTCCTGTTGTTTTTGCGTTGATTAGCGGATTTGGTTCTACAGAAATTGGCGACATGATGCTTTCAGGTATCAAGAAAATTGCTCCTACAGGAATTATGCTGTTGTTCGCCATTCTATACTTTGGAGTTATGATGGACGCGGGTCTGTTTGATCCATTAATTAAGAAAATCGTGAAAATTGTGAAGGGTGACCCACTGAAGGTGATTGTAGGTACAGCGATTCTCGCTACCTTGGTCGCACTGGATGGAGATGGAACCACGACGTATATGATTACCGTTACCGCGATGCTGCCTTTGTATCGCAAGCTGGGAATTAGACCGATGATTTTGGCAGTCGTGCCGATGCTCGCACTCGGTGTCATGAACATGACACCTTGGGGTGGACCGACAGCACGTGTCATGAGTGTACTGCATATGGATGTTTCCGAGATTTTCGTCCCTGTTATTCCTGCGATGATTGGTGGAATTGCGTGGGTTATGATCGTAGCCTGTATTTTGGGCAAACAAGAGCGTAAGCGTCTGGGGATTATTGAGATAGCAGATGAAGATTTGCAATCGCTTGCAGGACAAGAAGTAGCGGCGACAGATGATACTGCTGCAATGAAACGTCCGCGCCTGATCTGGTTCAATCTGTTGTTGACAGTAGCTCTGATGGTCGGTCTGATTACGAGCTTCTTGCCACTGCCGACGATGTTCATGCTCGCTTTTGCCATTGCCCTGTTTATTAACTACCCGAAAATGCAAGATCAGAAAGAGCGGATTGCAGCCCACGCAGCTAACGCACTGGCTACGGTATCCATGGTATTCGCTGCGGGAATATTTACAGGCATCCTGACTGAAACGAAAATGATCGATGCGATGGCGAGCACACTCGTTTCCTGGATTCCGGATTCACTTGGTTCTCATATGCCTCTACTCGTAGCGCTGACAAGCATGCCATTCACGTATTTCATGTCTAACGATGCGTATTACTTCGGGATCGTTCCCATCCTGGCAAATGCAGCAGCAGCTTACGGAATCGATCCGGCGGAAATTGGTCGCGCTTCCATCCTGGGTCAACCGCTGCATGTACTCAGCCCATTGTTTGCAGCACAGTACCTGTTGATCGGAATGGTTGGGGTCGATTATGCGGAAAGCCAAAAGTTCATCCTGAAATGGGCGTTTGGAACATCGATCGTGATGATTGCGCTTGCTCTTCTTACCGGAGTTATCTCATTCTAGTCAACTATAAGAAGTAAGAAATAAAAAGAGGCCTGTTTATGGCCTCTTTTTTCGTCATCGAGCGAAATGAGATACAATGAGAAGAAGAGGAGGGAACGATGTGCGTTTTCACAGCAAGCTGATGTTGATTATTTGCTCGCTCCTTTTTGGTGTGACTGTCATACTCGGTACGATGTTTGAACAGATGCTGGCGGGCGTATTGGAGCATGAGATCGGGACACGCGCACTGCATACCGCCAAGACCGTCGCGCAGATGTCCGAGATTAAACAGGCGTTTGACGCAGAAGATCCTGCCAAGATTATCAATCCAATCGTGGAAAAAATACGCGTGGACACGAATGCGGCTTTTATCACAGTGGGAAATTTGCAAAGCATCCGCTATTCCCATCCTGATCCAGAGCAGATTGGCAAAAAGATGGTGGGAGGCGACAATGAGGCAGTATTTGAGGGGCAATCCATCATCACTGAGACAGTCGGTTCGCTTGGCCCTGGACTCAGAGGAAAGACACCGATCTATGATGAGGAAGGAAAGGTGATGGGGGTCGTTTCTGTCGGCTTTTTATTTGAGGATATAAATGAAACGATCGAATCGTATCGCAATCGAATCTTCGTCATCGGCATCGTCACCTTGCTCTTGGGTGTAGTGGCTACGCTTATTCTTTCACAGAATGTAAAGAAAGCGATATTTGGTTTGGAGCCTGAACAAATCGGGCGATTGTATCAGGAAAATCAAGCCGTGCTGGAATCGATTCGCGAAGGCATTGTGGCGATCAATAAGGAAGGGGCGATCACGCTCGCTAACCAGACCGCTCTCCATATGCTGGGGCAAACGAAGGATAAAGACAGAATCATGGACAAACAGGACGAGCTGGTTCGTTCACTGGGCCTTCATGAGGTCATTGAGACAGGGAAAGCCGAATTTGACCGCGAAACGAATGTGGACGAGCACGTATTAGTCGTGAACCGCGTCCCCATTATCGATAAGGAGCGCCATGTTATGGGGGCGGTAGCAAGCTTTCGCAATCGGTCCGAGCTGTTCGAGGTCACACAGGAGCTGTCACGTGTGAAGGAGTACGCAGAAGTCCTTCGTTCCCAGACACACGAGTATTCTAACAAACTGCATCTCATATCAGGACTCATCCAGCTTGAATCGTATCAGGAAGCCATTGAAACGATCTCTTCTGAGCTAAATGTGCATGTCCACAATACGACGTTTATTATGCAAGAAGTCCCCGACCCATTGATAGGTGGCTTGTTGCTCGGGAAGCTGAATCAAGCCAACGAACGCAAAGTGGAATTGAAAATTGATCCAGAAAGCAACTTCCGTGACATTCCTACCTCGATTGATCGCTCACAGCTCATTGTTATTCTCGGCAATTTGATAGATAATGCGATGGACGCTGTAAAAGCTCCAGATGCATTTGCACCAGAAATCACGATCTTTTTGCTCAATATGGAAGAGGTCTTGCTCATAGAGGTAGAGGACCGAGGGCCAGGCATCTCCGAAGAACATGCTGAACGAATCTTTGAGCTGGGCTTCTCTACCAAGCAACAGCCGAATCATGGCTATGGACTGCACTTAGTCAAACAAGCTGTTTTACATGTACACGGCAATATTACGCATACGGGAAATCCGGTAGGCGGAACGATTTTTACTGTGACGATACCAAAGGATGCACGCACGGCAGAACGGAAGGAGGCCGTTATAGATGATACGGGTACTCATTATTGAAGACGACCTGAGAATCGCAGAGGTAAACCGACGCTTCGTGGAAAAAGTGGAGGGGTACGAGGTGATTGGCATTGCCACGAATGGGCAAGAGGCCAAGGACCAAATGGAAATTTTGCAGCCTGATCTCGTGTTGCTCGACATTTATTTTCCGGATATGGACGGCCTCGATTTTTTGTCGATCATAAAGGAGCAGTTCCCTACAACGGATGTCATCATGCTGACAGCAGCCAAAGAAGTGGATGCGGTTGTAGAGGCGATCCGCTATGGTGTATTCGATTTTATTACCAAGCCACTTATCTTTGCCCGCCTGCAACAAACGTTACGGAATTATCAGGAGTTCAGGCAAAAGGTGAGTGATTGGAAAAAAGACACCGATCAGATCAGTCAAGCCCAAATCGATGAGCTCATTTCTCGGACAGGCCAAAAGAAGACAACTGAGCCAAGGGCAGTCAAAGGCATTGATCAAATTACGTTGGACAAGATTTCAGGCTTTCTCATGCAAACGCAGGAGGCTACGACGGATTTGGTCAGCAAAGAAACAGGCATCAGCCGTTCAACAGCAAGGCGATACCTAGAATATTTAGTAGCCAAAGGAGACGCCATCGCAGACCTTTCGTACGGTGTCGTCGGACGTCCAGAGCGCGTATACAAGAGCGTCGGGCGGCAAAAAGAATAATAAAAAACCCTCCGTGCCCACAAGTAAGCTTCAAAACCTACTTGAGAGTGCGGAGGGTCTTTTTGTATTAAATAGGCATTTAAAAAGTACCGATGAACCAACAAAGCTGGCGAGAAGAAAAAGCTGCTGGCGTGTCAGAGTCGAAGAGAGCTGTGCTTTTTCTTCTCCTCCCCTATGTTGACTCAAACCAGGGTCTACTTAATCACACAGCTCGCTTCCACCCGATAAATGCGCTGCCCACGAGAAGAAAAGCGCTCCTCGTACTCCGTCATCACATTATCTACCGCCAGCTTGGACTGATGCAGGTCAAAGGTGATATTGCGCATCTGGAAGCGCTCCGCAGCGAATTGGTTGAGTGAAAACTCAAAAAGGTTCTCATTGTCTGTCTTCATATGAATCTCGCCGTCTGCCACAAGTACCTGACGATACGTGTTCAAGAAGCTCTTGTAAGTAAGACGGCGTTTCGCATGACGGGTTTTTGGCCACGGATCACTAAAGTTCAGATAGATGCAAGAAATTTCGTGATCGGCAAACAACTCGGTCAACTTAGAAGCGTCGTACTGGACAAAGGCCAGATTCGGAACAGCTTTGTACTCTGTACGCTGGACAGCGCGCAGAACGACCTCCGCCTTCAGTTCAACCGCAATGAAATTGATGTCAGGGTGACGCTCGGCCAGTGTATTAATGAAACGTCCTTTTCCACAGCCGATCTCCACATGAATCGGATTGTTATTCCCGAAGCGTTCCTTCCAATTTCCTTTATAGGAAAGGGGATTGTCTACGAACGTCGGATATTCTCTCAGGGCCGCTTCGGCACCTGGAATGTTACGCAGTCGCATATGTGCCTCCTTCAAAACGAACTCCTATCTACTTTACGATGACTCCCTGCTAGTTGCAAGTAGAGAGAAGAAAGGAAAGAGAGATTCCAGAGGCAGAGTACGTGAAAAAGGAGGGAAAAGGGGTTTTTTGTAAAAGGAACTAGGACAAAAGTCACGTGTGACGCGGGTTTTAATAAATGGGCGCTGGATAAATTTTGCCAATTTAAGAGGGACATTATGGTAAGAAAATAGACTGGAAATTTGAGGAGCGCCTGTTAAATCAAGCGTGAAAGCGTCAAGCGGTAATCGTATCCAGTTGAAAAAATAGTTTTTGGTAAGTTTTTGGTAATTTCATAGAGGGTGGGCTTTGGTAAAGTAGAGAACAAGTGAGAAGTCAGCCAAACTTTGCATAAAATGGTCCCTTGTTGAGCAGGGATCTTTTTCAAAAGAAAAGGGAGGATGAACAGCATGAAATTACATAAAGCCCTCATAGGAATCGTAATGGGAGTAGCATTAGGAGTCACATCGATTGTCGCTCCACTGCCAGGAGAGCAAAATGTAGCCGAGGCTGCATGGACCCAATCCAAGGCGGACAAGGTCATTGCCACGGGAAGAAAGTATATGGGTACTCCTTATAAATTCGGTGCAAGCAGTAATACCACAGCCGTATTTGATTGCTCTTCCTTTACCCAGCGCGTATTGAAAGTAGCAGTCGGCAAGAGCATACCACGTTCTTCTCGCGATCAAGCCAAGGTAGGAACGAGTGTGTCCAAGTCGAACCTGAAAAAAGGAGACCTGGTGTTCTTCAAGGCGAGTACAACGACGACGTCCAAACGGATTACACACGTGGCGATTTATGCAGGCAACAACAAACTCTTACATACATATGGAAAACCAGGAGTGACGTATTCGACCTTTAAGGGCACGTCCTGGGAAAAGCGCTTCGTTTCGGCACGGCGAGTCTTGTAATCTACTCGTCTGGCTCTCTACTTACTAATACGCCTCGCACACTGTAAAGTTGCGATGCGTGAATATGCAAGTTTTGTAAATACGATAGAGAAGAGGGATGATCCTTTGCAGATCATCCCTTTTTGCTTTCGCGCAAAACTCAATCGGATCTCTTTGCAGGCCGAGCGTACTTTTGCCGCCAATAAAAGAAACAGGATGCAAGGAAGAGGGGGATGGAGGCAAGCAACATCACTTCCTTTGCCGTCAGTCCGAATGCGATCAAAAGACTCGTCAGCGCCTGTGAAATCGGCTGCAAACCTAAAGAGGAGAGCGAGACCAAACTCATGACTTTCCCCAACGAGGCTTGTGGTACCTTTTCCTGAACAAAAGAGAGAATCGGAATATTAATGAGAGAAAACGTGACGCCAAGCGTAAAAAGAATAAGCAAGCTTAGCCAGAACTGTTGAGTGAGACTAAAAGCAAAGAAGACAAGCGCTTGCATCATCATGAAAAGAAAGGCGATCTGCAACCTGTTTTGACCCAGTGTCGTGAGTGCGAGCACGATTGCACCGGCAAGCATGCCAAAGGCGAGTGCCCCTTCCAAAAAGCTGTACTGCAGGGTAGAACCAGACAACACTTGATCTACAAAAATCGGCAAGCCGATGTATAAGGGGCCCATCAAAAATACGTTCAGGCAGATGATGGAGGTTAATAGCAAGGGAAGGAAATCTGATTGTCTGACATAATAGAAGCTTTCCTTTATCGATTCCCTGAGCCTTTGCTCTGGTTTTGAAAGAACGGCTGGTTCCTGTTTCGGCATGCACCATGCGGATACACTTGCAACCAGAAGAAGCAGCCCAACAAAGCCGTATAAAAAGGGGTAACTTCCCCACTCAATCACAAAGCCGGCAAGAACAGGTCCGAGGAGCTGTGAGGTTTGGTTTGTCGTTTGCAGCACCGAATTCGCACGCAAAAGGGAAGAAGAGGGTACGATTGACGGCATAAACGAATTTTGAGCTGGCCAATAAAAGGCATCAATGGTACCGAAGAAGAAAGCGAACCAAACAAACAGCGCAAGCGAGGAATACCCCCACCAGATGATTCCTCCAAGCAACAGCATCAAAAATGCTTTCAACATGCTGGAGATCGCTAGAATTCTCTTTTTGCTCATCCGATCAGCGAGCGTTCCGCCTATGAGCATGAAGACGATCCTGGGAATGGTTGCCGCCATAAATACGATGCCTAATGAGGCCTCCTGAGATAAAACCTGGATGATATACCAGGTTTGCGAGAAAAGAAAGAGTGAGATACTGAGTCCAGAACAAAGAGCAGACAACCAAAGAAGGGTAAAAGGTTTCGTAAACAAGCGGGGTGTATCCGCCGAGGGAAGGCTAGATTGCTTGGGGACAGCTTCCATAGAAATCAACTCTCCTTATTTTTAACTGGTTAAAAAATATTAACCGTATGTCCGAAAGAAAAACCTACTCGAATAGGTTTTTCATACACATGTAGAATTATCGTATTACATGTTCCTTTGTTACTCCTGTCCATCCTTTTAAAAAGGGGTTCATCAATTTGAAATCCCGTAATCATCAGGTAGTAATCCTGCTTTGAAGATGGGTCATCCAGGGAGCTTTGCTGCAATTCGTGGAGCAGGTTCCGGTATTTTGCAAAAGGATACAAACGCCTGCTCGCTGACTCTGACTTCAGACTGTAGGGAGATGCGTGGCCATTTCTCGACTTCCGTTGACGTCAGCGCAAAGGCTTCTTCAGGAGCACTGAGCGCTCTTGTTTTCGCCCGTTGCAAGACTTCGACGTAGGATTGCCTGGTAGCCTCTTTCGACTCCGTATACGTGAGCAAATGATCAGCGGGTATGAAGCCTCTTGCCACCGCCTGATAGTATTTCAGAATGTTGCCACCCTTTTCTTCTTTTTTAACCAACTGGATGATGCCGTGCTTCTCCAGCTCACGCAGGTGGTAGAGAATCTTCGCGCGGGAAAGTCCAAAAAGTTGTGAGAGCTGTTGCCCCGTGTGCGGCTTTTCCACCAGACGCATCAGCATTTTCGTACGTAACGGGTCACTGATTACTTTTAGCTGATCGTAGTTTTCGATGATAAAAATCGACTTTTGCTCCAACATATATCACAATCCTTTTAACCAGTTAAATTTTATTAACTTGATTGTAGAAGGGAATCGCTGGAAAAGTCAATACAAAAACCCTTCCTGAGTGACGGTGATTCACAGAGGAAGGGTTTTGCCTTTACTGCAACACTAGATTTTTAAAATACCACCCATGCTCGCATTCGTTACCAGCTTGGAGTAACGAGCCAGATAGCCAGTTTTTACTTTCGGCTCGAATTCTTTCCAGTCTTCTTTGCGGCGAGCCAGCTCGGCTTCATCCACGAGCAGTTGCATCGTGCGCTCCTCGAGGTCAATCGAGATGATATCTCCGTCTTGTACGAAGGCAATTGGACCGCCTTCGGCGGCTTCTGGAGACACGTGACCGATACTGATCCCGCGAGAAGCACCGGAGAAGCGTCCGTCTGTAACGAGAGCGACTTCTTTTCCGAGGCCCATACCCACGATTTGTGAGGTAGGAGCCAGCATTTCTGGCATACCTGGGCCGCCTTTAGGTCCCTCGTAGCGGATGACGACAACGTGACCGGATTTAATTTTGCCAGCAGCGATTCCTGCCAGAGCATCCTCTTGGGAGTCGAAGCAGATCGCTGGACCTTCGTGCTTTTTAATAGAAGGATCGACACCGCCTGTTTTGATGATCGAGCCTTGCTCAGCCAGGTTGCCGAACAGAACAGCGAGACCGCCGGAAGCGCTGTACGGGTTGTCCAGGCGACGAATGACTTGATCGTTTTTGATTTCAGCGTCAGCGAAGTTTTCACCGAGGGTTTTGCCCGTTACGGTGATGCGATCTGGATGGATCGCGCCTGCTTTTTTCGCGATTTCATTCAGAACTGCTGATACGCCGCCTGCCTCGTGGCAATCCTCGATATGGTAGTCAGAGGAAGGTGCCAGCTTGCAAATATGCGGAATGCGCTTCGCTACTTCGTTGATGCGCTCGATCGGGTATTCGATGCCTGCTTCTTGTGCGATAGCCAGTGTATGGAGAACTGTATTGGTTGACCCACCCATCGCCATGTCGAGTGCGAATGCATCGTCGATTGCCTCGAGTGTCACGATGTCGCGTGGCTTAATGTCGCGTTCAATCAGATTTTTCAGTTTTTCAGCAGATGCTTGTACCAGCTCGCGACGTTCAGGAGAGACAGCGAGTACGGTACCGTTTCCAGGTAAAGCCAATCCGATGGCTTCGAGCAGACAGTTCATTGAGTTCGCTGTAAACATACCAGAACAGGAACCGCAAGTCGGGCATCCATATTGCTCCAGCTCTTCGAGTTGCTGGTCGTTGATCAAGCCTGCTTGGTGCGCTCCCACACCCTCGAATACGGAGGAAAGTGAGATGGAGCGACCATCACTCGTTTTTCCGGCTTTCATAGGACCACCGGTTACAAATACGGTTGGAATGTTGACACGAAGGGCGCCCATGATCATCCCAGGTGTGATCTTGTCACAGTTTGGAATACAGATCATGCCGTCAAACCAGTGAGCAGCGACAACGGTTTCCAAACTGTCTGCGATGATCTCGCGGCTCGGGAGGGAGTAGCGCATCCCGATATGTCCCATAGCAATTCCATCGTCAACACCAATCGTATTGAATTCGAATGGAACCATGCCAGCAGCACGAACGGCTTCTTTGACCAGTTTTCCAAACTCCTGCAAGTGTACGTGACCTGGAATAATGTCGATGTACGAGTTGCAAATGGCGATAAACGGTTTATCGAAATCCTCATCCTTTACACCTGCTGCACGAAGCAAGCTACGGTGGGGTGCGCGGTCGAATCCTTTTTTGATCATGTCACTTCGTTGTCTGGCCAATTTAAAAAACTCCCTTCCCATACGGATAATGCCTGTCTTATGTTTTGAACTATCTTATCAATTTTTAATAACAGAAACAACCGTAAAAGTCTGAACATTTGCTCAGTCTCGAATGGTTCGGACAGCAGATCTCGATTGGCATAAGCGTAGGAATCATAGCGAAATCAGCTTGTTTGGGATAAAATAGAAGAATCGATTCTATTTCGGTTGGAGTGAACAAAATGTTAGATGAGTTGAAAAACATCTGGTCGGACGGGAATGAAGAAGAGCGCCGCATTCTCGAGCTGGCTGTTGCTGCCATTCATCAGAAGCGGGAACGGAATAGCGCGTTTATCTCTGGGTTTCTTGGATTAAAGGGAGAGTTCATCGACGAAGAAAGACAGTCGTATCGCTTCGAATTGCCTCTGACCCCATTTATGCATAATTCAGGTCGAGTTGTTCATGGAGGAATTCTCGCGACTTTGATCGATTCAACGATGGGCTCCTTGATCAATCGGTCCTTGCCACCCAATCAATATGCAGTGACCACAGAGCTGAAGATCAATTATTTGCTTCCAGGAATAGGGGAGCGGCTACGCGCAGAAGCGAGCTTTTTGCATCGTGGAAACACGTTGGTCGTCATGGAGGGCAGTGTCTACGATGATCGGGATAGGCGGATCGCCCATGGTACAGGAACGTTCATTGTGCTATCCGGAAATGATGGGAAATAAAAAGCCCTCGCTCCACACCAAAAAGGCGAGGGTCAAGGGTGTTATTTGATGACAACGAGACCACTGTATTCCGAAATATAAGTGAGCATTTTGGTGGAAAGCGGCACGATAAACTCCATGTTTTCTTTTTCGAGGATACCGGATCGCGAAACAATCCGCGCCCATTTGGCTGTCAGCTTGTAGTAATCGGAACCAAATGAGGCATGAACCGTCTCACTCTGATGCCGAAACGTGATAGGGCTAGCGTCCAGCTTCATCGGGACCATGCTGATGATATCCTGCAAAAATAAATGGTAGGTCATATGTGGCTTGAAAAAAACGAGCTCCTTTGTGGTGACAGAGAAGCCGTAGCTATTGTTCATTTGGGTGAATTTGAGTTCACCTTCCATATTTTTCAGCCGAATGAAGTCGGTGTTCATGTTTATCCCCCTCCTTCGGGTGTCTTTCTATGATAGTAATCTTTCCTGTACAAGTGCAAGTGGAAGGTTGTTCAAAAAGTCGTCTTTTGATCACGAAGTAGTCCAGAAAGCGAATTCTTCTTGGTGCTGAAAAGCCGACTTATTGAACTCTTATTTGGAAGGTTGTTCAAAACAGAAAAAGGAGCAAAATGTCATGATCGAAATTGCAAAAGAAGCAGCAAGTGTCGCAGGTGCGTTTTTGAAGGAACGTTTTCTCGAACAGCTCGTGCCCGATGAGGAATTGCATAACGACGTGAAGCTGCCAGAGGATAAAGGCAGTGAAAGGTGCATCATTGAGGTACTGCATCGCCACTTCCCGACACATACCATTTTTTCTGAAGAGGTCGGAATGGTTTCCCGCGAGGAAGAGTATCTGTGGATTATCGGTCCTTTAGATGGAACGAATAACTATTTTATCGGCTATCCGTATTTCTCGATCTCGATTGCGTTGCAGCACAAGGGCGAGCTCGTGCTGGGCGTCGTCTACAATCCGGTAGCGGGTCAAATGTTTTGGGCGGAAAAAGGAAAAGGAGCCTATTTGAACGGAAAACGTTTGAACGTCAATAACCGTCAAGACCTCACACGTGCAGTCGGTACGTACATCCGTGGACGCGACACGGTAACGAAGGAAGAAGAGAGGGCTTTTACGGAACCGTTTGTCTTCCAGACCAAGCGTCTCATGCGAAATATTGCGCCTGCACTGGACTGGTGCTTGTTGGCAAACGGATGGCTCGATTATATCGTGATGCAACGCTCCAATATTATGGATGTGGCCGCCGGAATTGTTATTGCCCAGGAAGCGGGTGCAACGATAACGGATTGGGCTGGAAAACCGTATGAGCATGAGCCATTCCAACAAGATCACACTCCTTCATTCGTGGCGAGCAACGGACCTTTGCATGAAACCATTCGCGCTATGATTCGACAGTAACGGGAACAAAAGAAGCAGGACTTATGTAGTGGTTTATGGCTCTGCTGGATTTCTTTTCATTTATTGGCAACCAAATGTTTCGGCGCACGTATAAAATTGTTGCGAATGATTTGCTATTCTGTGATAGGTAAAAGAGGTGAGAAAAATGGCACGAATGGAATATCGGCTGCTGGATGAGGCGAGGGGATACCCTGTTCTGTTTTACTACGATAACGTGAACAAAGATGAGGTTTCCTTACGTTTCGCTTGCGATTATTTGGTGAAGGGGCATGGCGTTTATGAAAAGACGTCCTGTGCAATCGAAAACGGCACGTATGTCATTTACGTCAAGCGCTCAACAGAAGAGCAAGCTGTCGATTACGCGGAGGCTGTGTCTGCACGCTGGGGCAGCATCCAGATCGAAATGCGTGAATATCAAGAAAATGCACGCGTTTATCCACTCGTACACACGTTTTATTTCAAGGACGATGACGATGCTCTCTTACATTTGCAAAGCGACTATTTGTACGTAAATGGACGGGAATGGGAGAAGACATCAGCCGAGGTGGATGAAGATCGGCAAGTTTATATTTACTACGCGAAGCCAGTGTAGGAGGAAGAAAAATGGCACAAACGAAATCGAAGAAAGTAGTCGGTCTGTTCGTCGCAGCTGCACTTGCGATCAGCGGTTGTTCTTCCGGGGACGACTATGATGATGATTGCTACGATAATGACAATGACGGCTATTGTGACGATAGCAGCAGTGGGGGATCGAGCTCTACTTACAGGTCTTACAAGAGCAAATCCGGAGTATCGAGCGGGATAAGCACGAGCAGCTCCAAGGGCGGTATCGGCAGCTCGGGCTATTCCAGCTCCGGGTGAGGTGATGAAAGTGGAAGACCATAACCGACGAGAACGAGAGGCGCTGTATGGTCCTATGCGGAAAGAGGGCGTATTTACCTGGGATTGGATGTATGGCGAGGAATATGCGCTTTATGATATCCACCTGATCTCTCCCTCCTTTCGAGAGGAAATCGCGATGGCAACCGAGCGGCTTGGGCAAATCTTTACCAAGGTCGTTCCGATATTGCAGCGTGCAGAGGACTCCCTGTTGTTGGAACTAGGAGTACCAAAGCAGGCTTTGCAAGCAGTCAGGATCGTCGTTTCCCAAACAGTGCCGACTGTGATTGGACGCTTTGATTTTGCCCAGACGACAGAAGGATTGAAGATGCTTGAGTGCAACAGCGATACCCCTACAGGAATCGTCGAGGCTTTTTATGTGAACGGTCGTGCTTGTCGCCATTTCCTGCGCGAGGATCCGAATGAAGGGATGGAGCAGCAGTTGCGTTCGGCATTCTGCAAGGTGGTCGACGCGTATCGGGCACAGGGCTATGATACGGATTCTATCTGGTTTAGCTCGCTCGACTGGCATGAGGAAGACAAGGGAACGACATTGTACTTATTGAACCAATCGGGTCTGTCTGCCCGGTTTGCTGCTTTGGAGCATTTGCGTGTTTGGCAAGATCGCCTCTATGTAAAGGAGAATGAGGAGCTACTGCCAGTCGATGTGCTATACCGTCTGCATGCTTTGGAAAAGCTGGCGGTAGAACAGGATGAAGATGGCTACCCGACTGGTGAGCATGTGCTTTCGTTGATTGCCCGCAAAAAACTCGCCATTATTAATCCTCCTTCTGCGTTTCTCATTCAGACGAAGGCTTTGCAGGCACTCATCTGGAACTTGCATGAAGCGAATGAGTTTTTTACAGAAGAGGAACACGCGATCATCGAAGCTTATATGCTGCCGACTTATTTTGAAAATCGGTTTGCAGGCAGGGATGACTACGTCACGAAGCCGATTTTTGGGCGGGAAGGTGGCGGTGTCATGCTGTTTGCATCAGATGGTACGCTGCAAGAGAAGGATCAGGAAGAGTTTTACTGGGAGCAGCCGATGATTTATCAGAAACGGGTAGAGCTTCCACAGATAACGGTTCAGACGATGAAGGGAGCTTATGCTGGGCGGCTACTCTGGGGGTCCTTTTGGATCGGCACAGAGGCATCAGCAATTGTAGCCCGTGTCGGGGGACCGATTACAAACAACTTATCCTATTATTTGCCGGTCGGCTTAGACAAGTAGCGAAAGGAGAGAACAATTTACATGTTGGGACAATTGGATTACGTATTGAATTTTTTAGCGTATTTGGCAGTGACCATTCCGATATTGGCTGTGGGGATTTTTGTGTTTACAATTACGACTCCTTACAAGGAGTTTGATCTGATCAAGCAGGGAGCACAGACTGACGATCCGAAGAAAATGGCAGCGGCAAAAGCGGCCTCGCACGATTTGGGAGGGAAAATCATCGGTTTGGCAATCGTCCTCGCTTCGGCTGTATACCACTCCGTTAACTTGTGGGATTTAGTCATCTGGGGTATTGTAGGAATGGTATTTCAAGTCATCATTTTTTATTTGTTCGAATGGATCACACCATTTAAAGTCGTGTCTGAAATTCCGAACGGGAACGTATCCGTCGGTATTTTCGCTTCGCGGTTGAGTATTGCAGCGGGCTTGTTGATGGCTGCGCTGATCAGCTACTAAGCATGGAAAGAGGCGTTCACCTCCGAAGTCTGGTGCTCGTGTAGGTTCTCTACATTTGGCTCCTCCCGCTTCAGGTTCTCGCCTCTTTTTCGATGCGGAACAGATCATATTTGGAGCAAGCACTTATGAGCACAGGGAGGAGTCTTTTTGTTCTGGCGCGTCATGTATGAGATTTTTATCATTATGTTAGTGATTACGTATGCGATCTTGTTGTTCGCAGACTTCTCTAATCACCCTCTGTTGACTGATGAACTGATGCACAAGGTAGACAATGGGCTGATCATCATGCTGATTGTCGAGTATTTGTTCCGGCTATGGAGGGCGAAAGACAAACGAAAATTCGTAATTGCCAACTGGTTCGATCTGATCGCAATGATTCCATTGGACTCTTATTTGTATTTAGCCAGAATCATGCGTGTGCTTCGGCTGGTACGTATCGTGCGTGCTTCACCGTTTTTGTTGGGAATCATTCGATCAGGCCCGATGCGTCAAGTAGTTGGTGTCGTCACGATCATCATGCTGTGGAGCTCGACTGCTATTTATTTGCTCGAATACGGTGTAAACGAGAACATCAAAAGCTTCCCGGATGCGTTGTGGTGGTCGATTGTGACAACCACGACAGTCGGCTACGGTGATATTTCGCCTGTGACGGCAGGAGGAAGGATCATGGCGACGATCTTGATGATAACGGGGATCGGAATGCTTGGAGCTTTGACGGCGAATTTTGCTACGCATTGGACAGAGACACATGAAAGCAAAGGACCGGATGAGAAAGATCGCTTGACCGAAGAGATCAAAAAGCAAACGATCGCAAATATCCAACAGATCGAAAACTTGACCGAGCACGAGTATGAGACGCTCAAAGAAAGTATGGATTTGCTGTATCGTCGAACGAGGAAAAAGAGTGAAGAATAAGGGAGGAGCTGTCAGGGATTAGGCCTGGCAGCTTTTTTGTTGAGATTACTGTTTTGCTTGAACGTAATACTGCACCACGAATTCGCGAAAAGCCTGTGCAGCAAGTGACAAGTAGTGTTTTTCATGCCATACCAAATGAGGAGTCCAGTGGCAAACAGGCTCCTCAATATGAAGGAGCGTAAGCGGTGGCAATTCTATTTTGGCGGCGATTGGTAAAAAAGCAACACCAAGGCCAGTGCGTACCAAGCCGCTGATGGCTGCCGGTTCGTCCCCTTCACATACGATATTGGGTATAAAACCAGCCTCTCGACAGAAATTATCGGTGATTTCGCGGAAGCTGTAGCCTGGTTTTAGACTAATGAACGGATCATTTGCTACTTCACTGAGGTGGATACGCTGGCGGCCTGCGAGACGATGCGCACTTGGCACTGCCAGTACGATCTCTTCTGTCAATAAGGGCAGATTACAGATTCCCGGCCGATCAATCGAGGAAGTAGCGAGGCAAAAGTCGATTTCACCTTTTTCGAGCAGTTGAACCTTCAATTCGTCTGTAGTTGCTTGGGTTATGCGAAAGTTAATGTGAGGATATAAGGATAGAAAAGGTGCCAGTAATTCAGATACCCGATTCAAGGTTGTTGTAGCTAACAGAACACTTCCACGTTCCAATCCAGCGAGGTCTGAAATTTCGCGTTTCCCATCTTCTAATGCCCCAAGAGCGATATCCACCTTTTTGAGAAAAGCTTTTCCGAAAACATTCAGGCGGATTTGTCGCCCGACCCGATCAAATAAAGGTACCCCCAATGCTTCCTCCAAACGTGCGATGGTAACACTGAGAGCTGGTTGGGCTATGCGGAGTTCCTGTGCTGCTTTTGTCATATGTTCCGTACGAGCAACTGTCTGAAAATACTTGAGTTGGAGCAATTCCATCTTACGTTTCCACCTCATATTGATATATTCAAGGTTATTAATATGATAATTAAATATATATTTTTATTTATCAATGATCAATCTTACAATGTAAGTACGAATCAAAACATTACAAACAATTAAGTGTATAAATGGAGGTAAAAGATAGATGGACACGCAAAAATATTTAGAACGTATTCAGGCAAAGAGGCAGAGTGAGCTGAATGTCGCGTATTTGTCCCATCTTCAAAAACAGCATGTACTCAACGTTCACTTTGAAAATCTCGACATTCTTGCAAGTAAACCTCTCTCTTTGCGTGAAGGGGATCTTTATCAAAAAATTGTCCATGCAGAGAAGGGCGGAGTGTGCTACGAGTTAAACGGAATCTTTTATTTTTTGCTAAAGGAATTGGGTTTTGAGCCATATCTGATGGCAGGAACCGTATATGTAGGAAATGGAGTCTGGGCTCTTGAAAACGCCCATATGTTCAACATCGTACCGCTAGATAACATGCCATACTTGGTGGATGTAGGATTTGGCGGAAATTCACCACGGCTTCCTGTTCCACTGAGTGGAGATGAGGTTGTTGATAGTGATGGTATTTACCGTGTCTATAAGGATGAAGCTGAATCGCTCTACTACATGCAAAAGAAGAGCGATGAAGAGTGGGAAACTCAATATCGTTTTGAGGAACCTTCCAATCAGTGGAACTTTGAAAATATCCATCCAATCTGTGTGCTAACGGAAACATCCCCTGAGTCCATGTTCAACAAAGTGTATTTCCTTTCGAGAGTGACGGAAACGGGGCGTATCACCTTGTTGGGAAACACATTGATCATCGTCAACGGAAAAGAGAAAACAAAAGAAAAACTGGAAGAACATGAGATAGAGGAAACAGTTCGTCGCTACTTTCACTTCTCCATTTGATGAGAGGAGCCATAGTCTAAGAAGATACAATTAGATACAACAGCCATCCGCGAAATAGGGTGGCTGTTGTTTTACCCATTCAAAAGATTTTGTTATTGACGAGGCAATCCATCCCAATTATAATTCCGAGTAAACATATATGAATTACAAAATAAGTTTTGATAAGGGGATTATCCGATGGCGAAAACAGCGGTTTTGGTAATTGCTCACGGTTCACCTGATCCTGACTGGTTGGCGTTGGTGGAATCAGCCGTTTGGCAGTGCCGCACTGATTTGCCAATTCGGGTAGCTTACTTGGGAGGAGTGGAAGGACGAAGCATCAGCGATGAAGTGAAACGTCTGGAAGCATCAGGAGCGACAACGATTGTCGTCGTTCCCCTATTCGCTACGGCAGGAAGCAATCACGTAGGAGAAATCCGCGCGATGCTTGGACTAGACCCGTGGCCGACAGGAGAGGCAGACCTGATTCGCATTCCGGTTCAGGCAAGAATTCTCTGGTGTCCGCCATTGGAGGATCACGGAAACGTTGAGCAGATCGTGGCAGAGCGAATCGCAAGTCTATCACGCTTGCCTAGTCAGGAGGCTTTGTTGCTCGTCGGGCACGGCAGTGACTTGCCTGGATGTCATGAGCGCTGGGAAAAGCTACTCTTGCGTCTGACATTCCGTTTGCAAAACCGCTATGCATTTGCCGCTGCCGGATATGCGACACTAAGGCCCGATACACTGTACGATCAAGCCTGTACACTTGCACAAAAAGGGGATGTCCTCGTGCTTCCACTGTTCGTCAGCCAGGGCTATTTCACGCGACAAGCAATCCCGAAACGGCTTGCAGGCTTGGCTTATCGCTATGAGGGCAGCGCGTACTTGCCCCACCCCCTGATTGCAGACTGGATGAGCCAATCGATTCGAATGGCATTGGTATCTGACATCTTCACACAAAGGAGCATGTACGAGCATGGCAGAGAGAAAGCAGTGGAAGTGGGCTGCTGATCCATCCCTCAACAAAATGGAGTTTACGAAGCTGGAAAAAGACGGACTGGATGTCATCGAAACGATCGTAAACACCTATTCCAAAGAAGGCTTCGCATCGATTGAATCTTCTGAGATGGATCGATTTAAATGGGCAGGAGTCTATCAGCAGCGACCAAAGGACGGCCACTTCATGATGCGCGTACGCATACCTGGAGGCATTTTGGGCAGCGAACAAGCTCGGGTGCTCGCCAATATCGCGGAAGATTATGGACGTGATCTGGTGGATGTGACCACACGTCAGGCCGTGCAATTTCACTGGCTCACGGTCGAATCGCTTGCTGACATTTTTGATCGGCTCGCATCAGTGGGACTATCCTCTTTTGAAGCATGTGGAGACTGCCCGCGGCAAATCATGGGGAACCCACTGGCAGGGATTGATCCGAATGAAGTGCTGGATACGCGACCTATCGTAGCGGAGCTGGAAAATTTTTCTTGCTCAATCGTGACTTCTCCAATCTGCCACGCAAGTACAAAATATCGGTTTCTGCCAATCTTCATAATGCCGCGCATGCGCAAATCAACGACCTAGCTTTCACTCCGGCCAAAAAAGTCATGGCTGGCGAGGAAGTAATCGGCTTTCATGTATGGGTAGGTGGAGGCTTGTCAGCGAAGCCATACTTGGCGAAGCAACTGGATGTGTTCGTGCGACCAGAAGAGGTCGTCAAAGTGGCGGCAGGAGTTACGACTCTGTTCCGCGATTTCGGCTACCGTCAAAAACGTACCCATGCACGTCTTAAGTTCTTGGTCGCTGACTGGGGACCGGAAAAGTTCAAGGAGCAATTAATGGAGCTGGTTGGCGAGCTTGAGCCGGGTGGTATCGATTTAACCTCGGGCTGGAATGGTGGATATTTTTACGGCATTCACGAGCAGCGCCAAGCAGGACTATACTACGCAGGCTTGTCTGTTCCCGTTGGGCGGATGAATGCAGGGGAGCTAGATGAACTTGCCCGTCTGGCGGACGAATATGGCGATGGAACGATTGGCACCTGTAACACGCAAAATGTCTTGATTCGCAACATTCCCGAAGCGAAGGTCGTAGCTTTCCGCAATGAGTCGATGATTGTGAACCGTTTCAAATTGCAGCCCAATACGTTTGTTGGGTATGCCGTATCGTGCACAGGTACGGAATATTGCAATCTGGCTATTGTGGAGACCAAGGAGCGGATGCGTTCGCTGGCTCACTATTTGGATGATACGGTCGTCCTCGAAACGCCGCTGCGCATTCATATGATCGGTTGCCCGAATTCTTGCGGTCAGCGCCAAATTGCGGATATCGGCCTGCAAGGTGCATTGGTCAAGACACCGAACGGGATGGTAGAGGCGTTTGACATCTACGTTGGCGGAACACTGGAGGAGCCGCAATTCAACCGCAAGCTCAATGCGCGGATTACTGTGGACAGACTCGGTCCTTTCCTTGCCCAATTGATCACGCTGTACATGGCGGATCGTCAGGAAGGCGAACCATACTGGCGCTATGTGGAGCGGGTAGGACTTTCCCATATCCAAGCACAGGTTGACTCCATTCTGCAACCAGCGTAATGCTTGTGCGGGTATAGCCAGGGTAGGGGGGAATTGTCATGGGAGAGGAACAAACAGAGAGCTACCTTTACAAGCTGGAAGCCGTGCTAGAGGAAGGGCGGATACTGACGGTTGTGGTCATCGCCAAAACGGATGAGCAAGCCTTCTCTTCTGCTGAGAACAATCTTTTGCGACATACGATAGTGCCACCTCGTATCAAAGAGCTGAGCCTGGTGGAAAAGAAGCCGCTCGGACGCCAAGGAGTCGGGTACGTAGTGGAAACCTCTACGTTTGTATAAATACGGCGAGGGCTCTTCCTGTGAAGGAACCAAGCAGCAAGGAGGACGGATTCGTAATGAACACAGGCAGGGTCGTTTTTGTCGGAGCAGGTCCTGGTGACCCCAAGCTGCTGACGATTCGCGGCATGGAGTCGCTTCGTCTTGCGGATGTGATTGTGTACGATCGCCTAGCAAGCCCGCAGCTTCTCTCGTACGCAAAAAAGGGAGCCAATCTCATCTATTGCGGGAAAGAGGCCGATCATCATACATTGCCGCAAGCAGAGATCAACCTCCTGCTCATCCGGGAAGCTCAAAAGGGGAAATATGTCGTTCGACTGAAGGGCGGGGATCCGAGCATGTTTGGGCGGGTAGGAGAGGAAGCGCAGATGTGCCGTGACCATTCTATTCCGTTTGAGATCGTCCCAGGGATTACTTCCGGGATGGCGGCTCCGCTCTATGCGGGTATTCCGCTGACTCATCGTGACTACAACTCTTCCGTTGCATTTGTCACCGGACATTTGTGTGAAAAAAATACGGGAAAGGAACCGGACTGGGCAGCCCTCGCCTCGATGGAAACGTTGGTCATCTACATGGGTGTGAAAAATCTCCCTCGCATCAGGGAGCGCCTGCTTGCGCATGGAAAAGACGTCCATACGCCCGTTGCTCTCGTGCGCTGGGGGACGGTGCGTGAGCAGGAGACGTTGATCGGCAAGCTTGGGACGATAGATAAGGAAGTCGAGCAGGCTCGCTTTGCCGCACCCGCTATCATTATCATAGGTGAGGTCGTTCGTTTGCGGGAATCGCTGAATTGGTACGAATCACGCCCCTTGTTCGGACAACGGGTAGCCGTTGCAGGTCGAGCAAACGATGAAGGAAATAGCGAGCTTGTGATTGCCTTGGAGCAGTTGGGCGCCGAAGTTCTACCGATTTCTTTGATCGAGCGTTGCACGTTTGACACACCATTGACAGAGCTTGCCACTTATCGTTGGCTCGTCTTCGAAAATGAACAGCAAGTATCCTTTTTTACTTCTGCCTTGCGACAACAGCGTTATGATGTACGACGCTTGACGAGCAAGCTGGCTGTATGTGGACAACGGGCTTTTGAGGCTTTCGAGAAACGGGGGATATATCCGGACTTGGTGCTGGATGAAAACACATCACTGCTCGCATTCCCTGACCTGCTTGCCTTGGAAAAAGAAGAGCAGGTGCTTTACGTAGGGGCAAGGAAGCCGAAAAGAATTACGCTGGGCCACGGCAAAGTGATTCAAGTGATCCAAGCGGGCACGGTGGAATGGGATGAGAAGCACCGCGGTGCGAAAAAGGCAGGATTGTCATTTGATTGGCTAGCGACGGATGACGCTCATACGCTGTCAGCTCTGGCGCAATTCGCCGGCGATGCTTGGTCAAAGACACCGATCGTATGTATCGGGAAGGAAACAACAGATGCAGCGAGAGAAATGGGCTGGCAAATTGTGAGCAGCCATGCAGAAAATGCGATCCAAATAAATAAGCTCATGGCGTGGCGCGACCATGTCAAGCGTGGGCAGACTCTTGTCTTGTCGACGACCGGTTCGCAGGAAGGATCGTACGCTGAATGATCAAGGAGGGGGCACATGAGCCAGCTGAATTTTGCGTCAGCTACAGAGGAACAACTCGCTTCCATCAATAGTAGTCTCGAAAAGGGCGACACCATAGATGTAATTAAATGGGCCTACAAAATGTTTTCAGATGATTTGATTTATTCTTGTAGCTTTGGGGCCGAGGCCATGGTGCTGCTCGATATGATCAGCGATGTGAAAAAGGATGCCAAGGTCACTTTTTTGGATACCAATCTCCACTTTTCCGAGACGTACAGCTTAATTGAGCAGGTGAGAGCGAGGTATCCGGCGTTGCAGATAACGGTCAAGCAGCCGGACATCACGCTGGCACAGCAGGCAGACCTCCATGGCGAAGCATTGTGGAGCAGGCAGCCGGATATGTGCTGCCATATCCGCAAAGTACAGCCGATGGAACGTGTGCTGACCGGAGCGGTTGCATGGTTGTCAGGACTACGCAGAGAGCAGTCGGCCACGAGAGCGAATGTCGCGTTTATCAATCGCGATGAAAAATTCCAGTCGCTAAAAATTTGTCCGCTCATTCATTGGAAGTCGGAGGAAGTGTGGCAGTACATTCGGGCATTTGAATTGCCGTACAACTCTCTTCATGACCAGAGCTATCCGAGCATCGGCTGCGCTCCTTGTACTCGTCCTGTAAAAGAGGGCGAGGATTCGAGAGCAGGACGCTGGGCACAAGCAGGGAAAACGGAATGTGGCTTGCATCTCGCAAGGTAACTAGAAAGAGAAGAACAAACCAAGGATAGGAGGGCTTTTGTATGAGTGGGAAACCTCACGGACGAGAGCTGGTAAACCGTTTTGACCCACAGGCAGACTTGTCGGTGACTACGCATGAGGTAGAGGTAGATGCATTTGCACTCGCAGATCTGGAGTTAATCGGGATTGGGGGCTACAGTCCGCTTGAGGGATTTTTGAATCGGGCGGATTATATTTCTGTCGTAGAGCAGATGCGACTGGCAGATGGTACGGTTTGGAGCATTCCGATTACACTCCCGGTCTCGACCACTGTCGCAGGAGCCTTACAGATCGGAGACAAGGTGCGGTTGAGCCATCAAGGTTCGGTCTATGGCATTCTTGCGATCACCGATATTTATTCACCTGACAAGGAGCGAGAAGCCCGGCTTGTCTATGGCACCGACGATACGAATCATCCTGGGGTGAAAAAGCTGCTGGAGCGTCCCGCCGTTTATTTGGCTGGCCCCATTACGTTGGTAAAGCGCACCGAAAAAGGTCGCTTTGGTAGCTATCACTTCGATCCTGCACAAACGAGAGAAAGATTTGCCGAGAAGGGCTGGAAAACGATTGTTGGCTTTCAGACACGCAACCCAGTCCACCGCGCGCATGAATACATTCAGAAGTCAGCTCTCGAAATCGTCGATGGTCTCTTTTTGAATCCTCTCGTGGGCGAAACGAAGGCAGATGACATCCCTGCTGATGTGCGGATGAACAGTTATCAGGTATTGCTGGAAAAATACTATCCGGCTACCCGGGTAGAGTTGGCCGTGTTCCCAGCCGCCATGCGTTATGCAGGACCGCGGGAAGCGATTTTTCACGCATTGGTGAGGAAGAATTACGGCTGCACTCATTTTATTGTAGGTCGGGACCACGCCGGTGTTGGCAACTATTACGGGACATACGATGCCCAGCATATTTTCCGCCAGTTCCAGCCAGAGGAACTAGGGATTACGCCATTATTTTTCGAGAACAGCTTTTATTGCAAGAGCTGCGAAAACATGGCCTCTACCAAAACATGCCCGCATGATAGTGAGCATCATGTCGCGCTGTCCGGGACAAAGGTGAGGGAAATGCTGGCGCGCGGCGAGGCTCCACCGCCTCAATTTAGCCGTCCTGAGGTCGCACAGGTATTGATCGAAGGGCTGCGACCGGTGTCCGTATAATCGGCTAGAAGAAAGTGGTTGTAAGAGAGGAGAGAGAAGATGAGTAGAGAGGGCACCGCGAATATCGTATGGCATCCGACGACGGTAACCAAACATGACCGTCAAAAGCGTATAGGCCACAAAAGCTGTGTCTTATGGTTTACAGGGCTGTCTGGTGCTGGTAAATCGACGTTGGCCAATGCAGTCGAACACGAACTGCATCAAAGAGGACTAGCCAGTTACGTACTGGATGGTGACAATATACGTCACGGCTTAAACCGCGGATTGGGGTTTGGGGCAGAGGACAGACGGGAAAATATTCGCCGAATTGGCGAGGTCACGAAGCTGTTCGTAGATGCAGGCGTGATTACCTTGACGGCATTTATCTCTCCCTATCGGGAAGACCGGGAGCTTGCGCGTAATCTGGTAGAGGCGGGAGAATTCATCGAGGTGTATGTAAAATGTTCATTGGGTGAGTGTGAGCGCCGGGATGTAAAAGGATTATACCAAAAAGTGAGAAGCGGAGAGATTGGTCAGTTTACGGGGATTTCAGCACCGTATGAAGAGCCGATTCAAGCGGAACTGGTCATTGAGAGCGACAAGCAGACGATTGAAGAATCTGTCCAGATTGTCCTTACATACCTGGAAGAGCACAAGATTCTCTAGTTTGATGGAGATGTAAAAAAAGCACGACGCGAGAGGCGCCGTGCTTTTTTCGTGAGGAAAAATATTACTTCGTAGTGGTCGCTGCTTCTTCAACTTCCAGATCCTCAGCCAATTCTTCCATCCATTTTTGTTGATCAACCATGCTTTCAGCGATTGGACGAACAAAGCCTTTGTCGCTAAAGCTGTTGATTGCTTTTTCATCTTTCACCAGCTGTTCTACAGTCAGACCAGCATCTTTTGCTGGTGCATTGAACTTGGTTGCTTTTCCGAAGTTGTATGCATATTGATCAGCAGCCAGACCGATTGTCACTGCTTGCTTCATTTCAGGAGCTTGGAAAGTTACGCTCAGATCGCTTGTTTGTTTCACAGGCATTTTGTTGCTGTCGATGTAGAAGTCGAGGTTCCAAGCGAGCTTGTGGAAGCCTTCTTTTTTCATTTCTTCTACGATTTTTTCAGGTGTGTATACTTTACCTGTTTCATCCAACCATTTTTTCGCTTCAGCCATGCTCTCGTTGATCATTGCTTCTGCATTTGCACGCTTTTCAGCTTCTGTAGTTTTCTTGCCCAGTTCTGGATACAGATCTTCTGTCATGGAAGTGGTCAGTACCATCATATCGATCGCAAAATTTTTCACTTCTTTGCTAGCTACTGCATCGTTAGCTGTGAAGAAGAACATTTTCACGAGTTCTTTTGCGTCGATTTTTACAGTTACGTGAGTCGCTTCTACTTTTTCACCGTTCGGCAATGTAACGGATTGTTTGCCATGGTTTTTCGCGTCTGTCAATGTATAGCCATATTTACTTACATACTTTTTAACAAAGTTGAAAGTAAGGTCGTTCATTTTGTCTTGGTAGTCTTTCAGCTTCGCAGCGTTAGCAGCATCAGAGCCGCCAAATTCAGCCATGAAAGGATTGGATGAGCTCGAATCGATTACCAAGTACTTGCTGTCCAGTGGAGACTTCACGTAGACTTTATCTTCGTCAACGATCGTTTCAACAGATGCTTTTTTGTCGCCTGCCCAGAGCTTGTTGTCGCGCAGGAGTTTGTCGTCTTTTACTTCTACTTCAAACTTCACAGTGTCCAGATCCAGTTGGGAGCCTTTTACTGTTACGCCTGCTTTCAAAGCGGACAACAACGCCGTTCCTTCTTTGTCAGCCGTTTCTCCGAATGCTTCAGGCAATTTCTCAACGTCGCCTGTCAGCTTCAAGGAGCCTTCAAAATCATAGTTTGGCTTGTCAATTGTTGCTACGATAGAATCACGCACCAGGGATGCCTCGCCAGCACAACCGGTTAGCAATACAGTACCTGCCACCAGAAGGGCGCTTCCTTTTTTCCACATGATGTGTTCCTCCCCTATGTATATTATTTTTTTATTCCCCTCTTCTTCTACGCACAAATAGAGAAAAGGTTTCGCAAAAACGGAAAAAAATCACAATCCAGCTAATTCTGCCCCATTTTCGTGGTAAGATGAAGGGGAAAAGATGGTTAGTGAAGAAAGGGCGTTGCAACATGTGGTCGTGGCTTCAAAAGCTGATGAACTTTTTTCAGGGAGAAAGAGAAGAAATAGAGGAAGAAGGTCGTCCAGCAGGTACTGGTAACCCAACAGGTAATCCCGTTCCCCGTCAGCCTCAGCCTCAGGCGAAAACAAAAAGCATCTACCCAAAAGAACGGGTAAGCAATCGAGATATAGAAGACAATGTGCGTCAAAGAAGAGAGCGTCAATTTCGTTTCCCAGTTGTCCCGGATGACTATTTGGACAAGAAGCGTAATCATAGCGTAAATCCTGCCGAATCGAATGAACGCAGTCGCCAGCAGGCACCTCGTGAACGATATGAGCCCAAGCGTGAAACCGTGCGGCCAGCAAATGAACGTGTGCTAGAAACAAAGACAGAGCCTGTTTTCGAGAAAAAGAAACCTGAGCTTATCAAAAACAACATCGAGATACCGCAACGTCCAAACCGTACGCTGCAAAAAGAACCGGAAAAAGTAACGAGACCCGTTTTTTCTACAGAAGAAAAGCGTGCCTACCAGCCGTCTGAAATCGTTTCCCCTGTTTATGGGAAGATAACCTCGGCGACGCGCGAGGCAGAGCATCGGATTCATACGACTGCGGGAATCATTTATCCGCGTCAGGAGCAAGAAGAGCATTTGCAGCAGATGAAGCAATGGGAACAAGAGATGAGCGAGCGGTATTTTCCAGAGGAGCAAGAGTCTACTTCTTTTGAGCAAAATGAACCGCAACATGTTGTTGTTGGAGATGAATCTGTACATAACGAAAGAGAAGAGACTGCTTCGGAGTCTGCTGTGGCAGAAGCTCTTGATTCAGAACGAGAGGTTGTTGCTTCCGTACAAATAGAAGAGACGGTAGCAGAAGAAATAGCAGGAAAAATGGTAGATACGGAGTCGCAAGCTACGGATCTGCAAGATTCTGATTCTGATGCTTTTGAGCCAAAAGTCGAAGAGACTGTAGCTCGGGAGAATGCGGAAGAAGAGGTATCGGTGGCTATTGGGCAATCAGAATCGACAGACTACTCTCAAACGATGGAAGAACAGCTAGCCCACGAGGAAGCCGAGCATAAACTGATCACTACACGCAGTGCGGTTGTGCAGGTGGAGAGCGAGAATGATGGCGATCACGTGGAGTCTCCTTCTGTTGGGGAGGAGAATCAACAAGTCGACACAGAGCTAGAAAGCGATGGCGTCGAAGAGCCTGCCTATGCATCTGCAATTAGCCGTTTGCTAGAAAGAGCAGAAGTAGATTCACCACAGGAGCTCAGTTCAGCAGAAGTGGGTTCGGTTTCCGAAGATACGTCAGAGCAAACAGAGCAAACAGAAACTACTGAGCCAACTGAACCTGAATCTATTGATCAGCAAATTGTGGAACCAGTTGTGGAATCTGTGGAACCGATTGTAGAACCAGTTGCAGAAACGATACCAGAATCCGTTCCAGTCCCTGTCCCTGCTTCATCCGCTGCACAGACGGTGAACATGTCTCATACATCCCTGACGAAGCAACCTGCGTCAGCTTCGGTAAAAGAATCGTCAAATGAAGCAGACCAAGGAGTAGAGTCAGCACAGCCGCCATACGCCTTGCCGGATTTGGGACTGCTGAATCCGAGCCCGCCGGTTAGCGATGACGACGATGAGCATACCCAAATTCAAAAGCTGTTATTGGAAGAGACGCTCGCCAATTTCAATGTCAGCGCTCAAGTAGTAGGGATTGTCAAAGGCCCATCCGTGACGCGCTTTGAGCTGCAACCGGCTCCTGGCGTAAAAGTGAACAAGATTACGGGTTTGACTGACGATATCAAGCTGAATTTGGCTGCCAAAGATATTCGAATTGAGGCACCGATTCCAGGTCGCAATGCCATCGGAATCGAAGTCCCAAATATGTCCAGCCAGCCTGTATTAATCGAAAAGATCATCAGCTCAGACAAGTTTCAGGAGCATTCCTCTCCGATGGCGGTCGCACTCGGTATGGACATCGGCGGAGAGCCGATTATTGCGGATATTAAAAAGATGCCGCACGGTTTGATTGCCGGCTCGACCGGCTCGGGTAAAAGTGTCTGCATCAACTCTATCATCGTCAGTCTGCTGTACAAGGCGACTCCTGAGCAGGTGCGATTGCTCTTGATCGATCCGAAAATGGTGGAGCTCGCCCCTTACAATCATTTGCCTCATCTGGTTACGCCTGTCGTGACAGAGGCCAAGCAAGCAACGGCTTCTCTCAAGTGGGCCGTGGAAGAAATGGAGAAGCGCTATGCGCTATTCGTAGATGCGGGTGTTCGCGATATTGACCGCTACAATCAGACGACAGATGATCAGCTGCCTTATATCGTGATTATCATCGATGAGTTGGCTGACTTGATGATGGTCTCGCCGCAGGATGTGGAGGATTGCATTATCCGGATCGCTCAGAAGGCACGTGCTTGCGGTATTCATTTGCTTCTGGCGACACAGCGCCCATCCGTAGATGTTATTACCGGAAACATCAAGGCAAACGTACCGACTCGTCTTGCTTTTGCCGTGTTCTCCCAAGTTGACTCGCGCACGATTCTCGATCAGTCTGGGGCAGAACGCCTGTTGGGTAGAGGGGACATGCTGTTCCTTGAGAGCGGCACGACTCCGGTTCGTCTGCAAGGGAACTTCGTTTCAGATGACGAGATCGAGCGAATCACACATATGATCAAAAAGCAAAGAAAGCCTGCGTACATTTTCAGCAAAGAAGATTTGGAGCAGCAGGTTGCATCGTTTGACAGTGGAGATGATCCGTTGTATCTGGAAGCACTCGTGTTCGTGGCCGATCAGGGACAAGCTTCTGCATCTGGATTGCAACGCCGTTTCCGCGTCGGATATAACCGTGCTGCCCGTCTCATCGAAATGATGGAGGCAGATGGGTACGTGGCAGGACAAAGCGGCGGTAAGGCTCGCGCTGTCCTTATTTCCAAGGAGGACGCACAAGCCGTAGTAGAGGGATCGACACTCCTGTAATAATCAAGGGTCTTGCATGGAGCAAGGCCCTTTCTACACGGATGAGTTGCCTAAATATTCAGTAAGGTAGTATGCTATAGGATAGATGTGAGATGGAAAGGACCGATGACGATGAATCCGCTGGCGAAAAAGTATCAGGAGATTGACGACAAAATTGTCTTGTTCAATGAAGAGTATTATTTGAGCGTGGAAAAAATCGACATTGCCGCAATGACGCTGGAAAAAAGGGAGTCGCTCTTTAACCAGCTGTACGATTTCGACAGTTCGGACATGGAACTGGAGATCGATGTCTCCGAGGAAGAAAAGGGCGTTTGGTATCTGCAATTGCTCGTACCACATGTATTGACACTGCCTGAGGCTGCCAAAAGACGCATCGAAAATGGAACCAATCAACTCACCCAGCATTTGAGTGAACAGATAGATGAGCTCGTGAGAACGCAATTGCTTGGGGAAGAAATTTATACCTATGTGAAACGCTACAATCCGGATCTGGAGCGTATTGCCTAAATAACAAACATCCATCTATCCCACAACGAGGGGCAAGATGGATGTTTTTCATTCCCCTTAGCTTTTGGCCGTTTTGGTCGATAGCCAGGTGCAGGCAGTCTTATTTGTCGTAGTCGCAATCCATTCGCATGGTTGATTGTTTACAGGAGTGATCAAGCGTAGTGTATCTCCTTTGAGACCGCCGTATTTGACGGAGGCGCTGGGGGCTGCTGCGACATACACCACACGTTCGTTGATAGAAACAGTTGGGATATAGGTAGAGTTTTCGGATTTGTAGCCGCTAGTGAGGGAAACAGGAACAGGGAGGTTTTTCATGGAGAGGGTTATTTTATCCGAAGACTTGTGATAAAACATTTTTCCAGTAACCTGGCTGAAGTCGCCATCATCCACGGTGACTACCAGTGGGTACGTTCCAGTGCCGTAGAGCATGATCGCGTGATCGGAACCAGAATAACGGTTGTTTACGAGGGAGACATTTCCGCAGCGATTCAACGAAATGTTTTGGGTCAGCCGGGGGTCAAACGAACAGTTTCTCACGGTAATTTGTCTCTCGGCGAGTACATCCCATGGCTCCAAGCTCAAGGCATAGCCGCCTATGGAAGTCGCCGTATCATTGGCCTCGAAGCTACAGCCATCAAATACAAGACCTACATCCGAATAATCCACGGTCAGGCCGGTACCAACTGTCTTTGTACTTCCTTGTTCGATCGTATGCAATACCCAGCGACAGTTACTGAAGGTCATGTTTTTCATAAAGTTCACCCGATTTTTCTGATCAGGTGCCGTATAGAAAACCGAGGAGCTGATACAGCCTGTCATGCCAGTGAGACTGAAGCTGGCGAGCGAAACAAGGTGACTAGCTTGCACGACCATCGGGGAGGACAGATCTCCCTCCAAGTCGAGCTGTTGACGGCAAGAGATATTGCTCAGGTTTACGAACATGGGTGTGGCTCCGTCGAATCCTGCATTGAGCTCGACCTCAAAACGATCACACGCTACATTCGCTGCATTCAGACGTTCCAGGCCACCCGTCACCGTAATATCTGAGCGTGTACGCTTGCGGTTGTCACTGTAAAAATCGGTAATTTGCACAGTGCGGACATAGGAGTTCGTTTCGCCGGCAAAGTAAAAATGGTCGGCGATTCCATCCGTACACCAAACTTGTCGTAGCGCTACGTAATTGATATAGCTGCTAGGACCGGCACCACGAATGTAGAAATCGGCGCTATGCTCGTAATCGTAAGGATCGGGAGGTAGCGGGTTTGCTCTGGCATTGGAATCAATCTTCAAGTTGGTGACTACAAAAGAATCCGCATCACCATCTATCGAAGTAATCGAGAAGAGCCAGCGCCAATCTGCTGCAGTTGAATTGGCTTTCCTTTTTAACACGGAATAAGGACCGATTCCCAGCATCACTAGGCTTTTTCCTGTTCCTAGGATGACCTCCAGCTTGTTTGGTTCTATGATGTAGGTGCCAGCAGGGAAAAATAATGGAATCTGCAGGTTCAGAGCAGCAGTCAAGGCAGCCTGGATTGATTGGGTATCGTCGGTCACTCCATCCCCCTTTGCTCCGTACGTTTTTACATCAATCCACATAAAAGCATTCTCCTCCAAAAAATGGGTAGACAAGATTGTCTTCTTTTCATTTCATTCAACCATTTCTCAAATGTTGACAACCATTTAGTAAAAAGGGCATGGACTACATAAAAAATGTGTTCCATAAACTTCGTTCAGCCACTGGCATATTTGTCCTAGAACCTCCGTATGAATAAGCAAAGAGGTGGATAGTATGTCGATTTTGGTGACAGGCGCAGCTGGATTTATCGGTTTTCATGTAACACGACGGCTTTTGGAACAAGGACAGACGGTGTGGGGGGTAGATAATTGCAATGAGTATTACGACCCGGTCTTGAAGAGCAAACGACTGGAAATCCTCCAAGCGTATCCATCATTTCGTTTTATCAAAGCGGATATTGCAGATCAGAGCAAAATGGACGAGTTGTTCCGAGAAATGGAGCCGGAGATTGTCATTCACTTGGCCGCTCAAGCGGGCGTCAGGTACAGTCTGGAAAATCCTCATGCTTATACGACCTCCAATATCACCGGGTTTCTGAACATGTTGGAAGGGTGCCGACGGTCGAGAGTCAGGCATTTGCTCTATGCATCCTCAAGCTCCGTCTACGGAGGGAATACAAAGCTACCATTTGCTGAGTATGATCCCGTAGATGAGCCGGTCAGCTTGTACGCAGCAACGAAAAAAGCCAATGAACTGATGGCCTATACCTATAGTCATTTATATGGTCTGCCTGCGACGGGTCTTCGCTTCTTTACGGTATATGGGCCTTGGGGACGACCCGATATGGCGCTCTATACGTTTACCAAGGCGATTTTGTCGGGAGAGCCTGTCCGCATTTTCAACTACGGCAACATGACAAGAGACTTTACGTATGTGGACGATATTGTCGAAGGGATGCTGCGACTGATGAATCGAATTCCCCAAAGCGAGGGAGATAAGGCCCCGCATGAGGTGTTCAACATCGGGAATCACCAGCCGATCGATTTGCTTACGTTTCTCTCGATTCTGGAAGAGAAGCTGGGTAAAAAGGCTGTTCGCGACTATTTGCCCATCCAGCCGGGGGATGTTCCTGCTACCTATGCGTCAGTGGAAGCTCTGTATGAGGCGACAGGCTTTCGACCGAAAACACCAGTCGATGTGGGGATATCTCGCTTTGTAGATTGGTACTTCAGCTATTATGGTGTGGCTCATGCGTAAAAAAGTAGGAGTAGTAGGTCTTGGATATGTAGGACTGCCTGTCGCGATTGCTTTTGGGCAAGTGCTCCCAGTAGTTGGTTTTGACATAGACGAAAGACGCATACGCAGTCTGGAAAGCGGAATGGATGAAACGGGAGAGATGTCGACGGATGAGCTAGAGCGAGCTAACATCACGTATACAGATGACCCCGCAACTCTCGCAGCGTGCGATTTTATCATCATCACGGTACCCACTCCTGTCGATTCTGCGAAACGGCCCGATATGCGGGCGCTCATTCTCGCGTCTGAAAGCGTTGGGCAACATCTGACTTCCGGGACCATCGTCGTCTATGAATCGACAGTTTATCCAGGGGCAACAGAAGAAATTTGTATTCCTGTGTTGGAAGAAGCGTCTGGAAAGCTGGCGGGGATTGATTTTTTCGTCGGCTACTCACCTGAACGAATTAATCCGGGAGATCGGGAACGGAGATTATCCCAGATCGTCAAGGTCGTTTCCGGGCAAGATCGCCAGACGTGTGAAACGATTGCTGAGATGTATGAGTTGATTGTAGAGGCGGGTATTCACAAAGCACCTTCGATTCAGGTGGCTGAGTCAGCCAAGGTGATTGAGAACACGCAACGTGACATCAATATCGCCTTGATCAATGAGCTCTCGATTATTTTTGACCGTTTGGGCATTTCTACGGCAGATGTACTAGAAGCAGCACGGACTAAATGGAACTTCCTTCCGTTCTCTCCAGGACTCGTCGGTGGTCATTGCATTGGCGTCGATCCGTACTATTTGACATATAAGGCGGAGAGTGTCGGTTATCATCCGCAGGTCATACTGGCAGGCCGACGGATCAATGACGGAATGGGCAAGTTCGTTGCGACTTCACTCGTGAAACAAATGATCTGGCAAAATATTGCGATTCAAGGCTCGCGGATTACGATCATGGGTATCACCTTCAAAGAAAACGTGTCGGACATTCGCAATAGCCGGGTCATCGACATTGTTCAGGAACTAAAGGAGTTCGGAGTAGAGGTCCAAGTGACAGATGAATTGGCTTGTCCAGAGCGGACGAGAGAGGAGTACGGTATTCAATTGCGAGAATGGGAAGACCTGCAGCCTGCCCACGGAATCGTATTGGCCGTACCTCATGAGCGATATCTGCACCTGGGATGGGAGGAGCTTGCCGGGCTCTTGCATCAGGGGCAAGGTGTCATCGCAGACGTGAAAAGCGTGCTAAATCGCGAAACATGCCCGGCAGAAATTAGCCTGTGGCGTTTATGATGACCATTCTTTGGATAACGATCACCTGGAGCGGATGAATATGAGCTACCGGAAGAGAAGATTCTGGTTAAGCTTATCGGACGCAGGAATTATCAGCTTGGCTGTCTGGTTGGCATGCCTGGTTCGATTTGATTTTTCTTTCACGGAGATAAGCGAATATCAACCTGTGTATTTGATGATGGGCCACGTACTGTTCGTCGTGACAGGCATGCACTTTGCTCAACTCTATCGACCTGTTTTCCGCTATGTCAGTGTTCGCGAACTGGTCTCGATCATTTTAGCTACGAGCTTTTCCGTTTTGGCTCTCTACCTGGTACTGAAAATGACGTTCCTGCTTGGTTGGTCCATCCGATTTCCCACCTCACTCTTTCTCATGACGCTAGCCTTTGTCTTGTTTGGGATCACAGGCTCCCGGTTTGTATGGAAGTGGTGGTATGAAGAGCGGGAGAAAAGAACCCAGGATCGCAGGCGCACATTAATTATCGGGGCAGGTAGCGCAGGTGTGCTCGTAGCCAGAGAGATGAAAACCTCGCCTTTGTCGGAGCTGCGTCCAGTTGCCTTTATCGATGATGAGCCCAGCAAACAAAATCTGCGCGTGTACGGCCTGCCAGTTGTAGGGAATCGGGCTGATATCGCCCGCGTGGTGCAACGACTTTCCATATCAGACATCGTGATTGCCATGCCATCCGCTTCCCGACAGACGATTAAGGATATTTTCGATATTTGCAAAACGACGAGAGCGAGCGTCAAAATTTTGCCGCACGTTGCAGACATCATCAGCGGAAAAATCACGATGAACATGATTCGGGATGTAGCGCTGGAGGATTTATTGGGAAGGGAGCCTGTTCAAGTCAATCTGGAAGAGATTACGGGGTACTTGCGGCAGCAAGTCGTACTAGTGACAGGAGCGGGCGGCTCGATTGGGTCCGAGCTTTGTAGACAAATAGCTAGATTTGGTCCAAGGAAACTTCTTCTCTTGGGGAATGAAGAGAACGGCATTTTTGAAATGAGCCTGGAGCTCTCGCGTTTGTTTCCTGAGCAGGAGACGGTCAGCCTGATTGCAGATATTCGTGACAGACAAAGAATTGCTTCGATTATGCATGAGTATCGTCCCGCCGTTGTTTTTCATGCGGCAGCTCACAAGCATGTGCCGTTAATGGAGAACAACCCGTGTGAGGCATTAAAAAATAACATTCTGGGTACGAAAAACGTTGCGGAATGCGCGTTGGAAACCAGCGTCTCTCATTTTATCCTGATCTCGACGGACAAGGCAGTGAATCCAACCAGTGTGATGGGCGCCACGAAAAGGATCGCTGAGCTTCTGATCCAGGGTTATAACCATGTCGGACTTACCCGGTTTGCGGCTGTTCGTTTTGGAAATGTCCTGGGGAGCAGGGGAAGTGTCGTTCCTGTTTTTCTCAATCAAATCCGGGCAGGTGGACCGATTACTATTACGCATCCAGATATGGAGAGATTCTTTATGACCATTCCTGAGGCTGCCCAGCTCGTCATCCAGGCGGGAGCACTCGCTCAGGGAGGGGAAATATTCATTCTCGATATGGGGAAACCGGTCAAAATTGTCGATATGGCCCTCGACTTGATTCGCTTGGCAGGCTTGGAGCCTGGGAAGGATATTCCGGTCGTATTCACGGGAGTTCGTTCGGGTGAGAAGCTGTACGAAGAAATTTTGACGGCGGAAGAAGGCTTGTCGTCTACTTGCCATAATCGCATCTTCATTGGGAAGCCACTCGATTTTTCCTGGAATGAGCTATTGGCAGGGATCGCCCGGTTAGAGCAAATTGCAGACAAGGGAGCGACGATGGAGGACAAACAATCCATTATCGAAATTTTGCAAGGGATCGTTCCTGGCTATCAATCCACTTCTTACGTGAAGGAAGAGTCTACCCCAGTCCCTTATCAAGTGGCGATCGGATGAGCGTCAGCAAATGGAAGGAAAAGATTGCCACGATAAAGTGGAAGCGGCTGCTTGTATGGGGGGGATTGATTTGTCTCATCAGCTTGAGTGGTTATGGTGTGTATGTCTATCTGTCGGTAAAAGAAACGGCCAGCAAAATGTACCTCCCTATCCGCACGCAGAAATCTGTCGAGGTACCATTAGCGACTGAACCAGCAACTGTGAGGCAATCGCCGACCGTGAATTCCCAAGAAGCAACTACAACGCCTGCGGCTGAAGTGGAGAACTCCGCTATCTTGCCCAAAGAACCGATCACCCTGCTGCTTCTTGGTGTTGATGAACGAGAGAATGACAAGGGGCGCTCTGATGTCATCCTCGTACTCTCCGTTAACCCGAAAACGAAATCTGCGTTGCTCATCAGCATACCGCGTGATACGCGAACCGCTATGCCTCACAAAGGTACTCAGGATAAGATCAATCACGCATATGCATTCGGTGGGGTGCAGCAGGCAGTAGACACCGTCGAACAGTTTCTCCAAGTTCCCATTGATTACGTGGTGACCGCGAATATGGAAGGATTCGCAGGTGTGATCGATGCGCTGGGAGGAGTGGAAGTCAACAACAAGCTTGCCTTTACTTATGCGGATTACACCTTTCCAATAGGTCCCATCCAGTTAGACGGGAAGCAAGCCTTAGTCTACGCTCGCATGCGCTACGAAGATCCGAGAGGCGACCTCGGGCGCAACGAAAGACAGCAGGAAATCATCAAGGCATTGCTGGACAAAGGTGTAACCCTTGCAGCGCCTACCCGATTGAATGGCGTCCTTGCGACGATGGAGAAATACGTGAAAACGAACATGACCTTTGATGTGATGAAACAGCTTGCCCTAAGCTACAGTACGGCAGTCACCTCCGTCGAGACGATTCGTTTGGAAGGAAAGGGTCAAATGATCAATGGAATCTACTACTATATCGTCAGCCCGCAAGAGCGTGAGAGGTTGACCGAGAGTCTTTCAACTTTTCAAAAACAAATCGAACCTCCCGTACAATTGCCGAAAGAAGGAAGCGACAGCATGGCGGGGCAAAGGGGGAAGCAGGATGAATGAGGAGCTTAATCTTCGTGAAATACTCCTGATGTTGTTGAAGCGATGGAAGCTGATCCTTTTGATTACCTCTTTGTGCACCATCGGAACAGCGCTCGTGAGCTTCTATTTACTGACACCGATTTATCAGGCGAAGACGGAAATATTAGTGAATCGCTCACTGGATTCAACCGTAGAGAGCGTGCTATCTGTCGCGGAAATTGATTCCAATCTGAAATTAATTGAGACCTATCGTGTGATTATCGAAAGTCCGCGGGTGATGGAACGCGTACTCGAAGTGATCGGGGCCGGCGCTACGATGGAGGATCTGCTGCTTCAAACGAAGGTGGAGCCAGTCAAGGACTCGCAGGTCATTTCCATTACAGTAGAAGACCCAGATCAGGGCAGAGCTGTGCTCATCGCCAATACAATCGCGACGACCTTTCAGGAACAAGTCGTCAAAATGCTTAGCATGAACAACGTGCATATTTTAGCGGAAGCCCGAAACAATCCGTTGGCCATTCCAGTGAGCCCAAAACCGATCCTCAATTCGGTGATCGCCTTTGTCCTCGGGTTGGCAACGTCTATGGTCGTCGTTTTCTTGCTTGTGCAGATGGATACCCGACTTCAATCGGAAAAAGAAGTGGAGGAGTATTTAGGCTTACCTGTACTGGCAACGATTGCGGTGATTGACAAAAAAACGCGGAAGGCATTTCGCAAGCCCAAGGTGGAGGAAGTGAGGAATGAGTATGAGAAGGCAGAAGCCTGATGATCGTTACCAAAAGCTGATCGCCCATTGGGAGCCGCTGTCTCCACTGGTAGAGGGCTACCGTACCCTTCGCTTAAACATTCAGTTTTCCGTGGGCGACAAGCTGATGCAAACGATTTTAGTCACCAGTCCAGGGGCTTCTGAGGGGAAAACGATCACTGCTGCCAACCTGTCCTTGATGATGGCAAAGGATCACAAAAAAACGGTGTTGCTTGATTTTGACTTGCGCAATCCGCGGGTACATTTCACCTTTGATATGCCGAATCTGTATGGAATCAGTTCTTACTTTTCGGATATGTGCCAGATTGCCGATATTATTCAACCGTCTGGGGTTTCAGAGCTGTCGATCATTACGGCAGGGCCAATCCCGCATAATCCAGCGGAAATGCTCGGGACGACACGGCTCTTGGAATTGATGGACTATCTGCGCCAAAACTTTGATTTTGTGATTGTCGACAGCCCGCCCTTAATCGTAAGCGATGCAATGGTGCTGGCGAGGGAAATGGACGGCTGTGTCATGGTGGTGGATGCAAGCAAGACGAAGCGGGATTCTGCTGTCAAAGCGGTAGAGCAGTTAAAAGCGGCAGGAGCCAATCTGCTCGGTGTTGTTCTCAACAACAAAAAGGTAGGGAAGAGAGAAGGCTACTACGGATATGGGTACAACGCATAGCAGAAAGCGGGGCGTTTGTAGGCATGCATGCCCTCAAATTAGCTTGGCAACGACAATGGAACCGTCTGCATAAAGATCGCGATGTTCACGAAGTGATACGTGGCTCGGCCTTCACGTTTTTGTTTCGGCTCCTTGGCTTCGTGCTGCTCTATCTCTTGCAGTTCTACATTGCCAGAGAGTATGGAGCCGAGAGCCTGGGCATCTATTCGCTGACGATCACCCTGATGAACATTGGAATGGTGCTGGCCGTTTTGGGGACGGATACAGCCATCATCCGCTTTCTCTCGGAGTTTCGTGCGAAAGGCTCGCTTTATCAGATTTCCGAAGTATTCAACAAAGTAGTGCTGTGGGCGACGTTGATTTCGATTGTACTTGGTGTACTTTTGCATGTGTTCTCAGAGCAGGTGTCCGCCTACGTGTTTGCAGGGGAGCTGCCAGCAGACGCACTGCGAGTCGTCGCGTGGATGCTTCCGTTTGTGTCGCTCGCAAGGCTGTATGCATCTGCGTTTCGGGCACTACATCGGGTTGTCATCTCGATCACTGTCGATATCGTCGGTATGCGTTTTCTGCACTTGGCGTTTCTTTTCATCGCCATTCCTTTTTTCGAACCCAGTACGATGCTCTTGATTCAACTGCTCGCAGCTGCTGTTATCTTGAATGCCATCTATGGGATGGGGCAGTGGTATGCGACGAGCCGAGGATTCCGTAACGGTATACAGCCGACTACGCGAGAACCTGGGGTTGGCTTGAGGGAAATTATTGCAGTCGCACTGCCCATGTATCTCAGTGCGTCGATGGAATTAATTATGACGTGGACAGATATGATCATGCTGGGCATTTTTACGGATGCAAAAACAGTCGGGGTATACAGTGTGGTCATTCGTCTGGCAATGGTGACGGGCTTTGCGCTGATTTCCATCAATACGATCCTCTCTCCCAAGTTCTCTGAGCTGTACGCACGTAATGATATGGACGGCTTGAAAAAGATGATTGCGTTTGCCAATCGGCTCATATTCTACACCTCTGCTCCTCTTAATCTGCTCGTGGCGATATTTGCCGTTCCGTTGCTCACTTTTTTTGGTGAAGAGTTTGCGAGTGAGAGCCTCGTCCTTGTGATTTTGTGCATGGGGCAGTTCGTCAATTTTTGCACAGGCAGTGTCATCCCCTTATTGACGATGACCGGGCATCAAAAAACGGCCCGCAATATTCTTGTTTGTTCAGCTGCGCTAAACATAATCGGAAATGCTTGTCTCATTCCGCTGTATGGAATTATCGGGGCCGCCATTGCTACTTCGATCAGTCTGATCTGTCGAGATCTTTGTGCTTCGTATTGGGCATCCAAATTTTTTGGTTTTCGCACGTGGTATATCCCGTTTTTATCCGAAAAATATTCCGTCTCGCTCTCGGAGACGAGGTCATGAAGAAGGTGGCTTACCGTGAAGGATGAGCTGTACCCGTCTATGTTTTGGGATAGTGAAGAGATTCGCCATTGTCGTGTGCAGGTGCAGAAGCCGTGGAGCAGGGAGGAATTTTGGTCGTACTACTTCACACGTCGCATCTCCATCTATGTGAGCTTATTGCTGACCCGAAAAACACAAATATCACCCAACGCGATTACAATGGGGGGGATTGTCGCCGGACTCCTTAGCGCTGCGGCATTTATGTACGGAACGGCGGCATCCTTTCTGCTCGGCTGCTTCTTCTGTCAGGTGTGCTACTTGGCGGATTGCGTCGACGGGGAAGTAGCCCGCATGCGCAACCAGAAGAGCAAGGGAGGAGAATGGCTGGACATCGGGCTCAACTATGCACTCTACTTGGTGTCATTCGGTGTGATATACGGCATCACGGATCATCACGCGATGTTGGACCCGTGGCTACTCTATTTGATTTTGCTCTCGATTTTTGCAGAAATTTTGGCGACCAATGGTTCCGATCTCGTTTTTATTCAAGGGAAAATCTCTCACGAAACAGTCTCTATGAGAAAGCGCAGCAAATGGATCGATGCTTTTGTCTTCCTTTTTCTTACCCAAACGGGCTATCAGTTGGGCGTGTTGGTTACCGCATTTCTGTGGGCAATCAGCGGTCAGATGCTATTTCTGCTCCTATGGACCTTCTACCACCTGTTCGTCGGGCTGGCCAGATCGATGTACAAGCTGAAGCTGAACATCAAATACGTCATGCCATCTCTGAAAGAAGGAGGGGAGTCGGATGAAGGCACTGCTCATGGCAGCAGGTCTCGGGTCACGAATCAACGAGCAAATTGACGGAATTCCCAAGTGTACAGTGGATATCGGAAGCCAAGCGCTCATTGAAAATACGATAGCGGAGTTAAGGCGCCACGGAATTGAAGAGATCGCGATGGTGGTGGGCTATCAAGCTAACGTGATAACCGAGTTACTCAGAGATGAACCTATTCGTTTTTATCACAATCCTTTTTACGATCGGACGAATAGTATGGTGTCCCTCTGGTTCGCCCGCGAGTTTTTGCAAGGAAGCGACTGCTTGCTGTTGAACGCTGACGTTTACTTTGAATCGAAGGTGCTGGAAGTCGTGTTGCAAGAGACCCCGTGTCCCGTCATGTTTGCTGATCCAGTCCGTTGCTATGAGGGAGATTATAAATTTGGCTATGAAAACGGACTGCTGCTTCGCCATGGGAAGGAGCTCTCGCTGGAAGAGACAACTGGCGAATACGTTGGAATTGCCAAACTTCAAGAGAGTTTTCTGCCGATATTTTTGCGTCGATTACAAAGGTTGATTCAGGAGAAACAGTATCATTTGTGGTGGGAAAATGTCCTCTATTCTTTTTTGGGCGAAAGGAATGTGTATGTCGCACAAATACCACCGGGGTTGTTTTGGGCAGAGGTTGATACGTGGGAGGATTATCGGCGAATCCTGCAATTCACCAACCATCTGGCGCACAGGTAAATGATGATCAAGGAGAAGCTCTCACCGGACAAGATCCTACTTTTGCTATATGTAGTGTTCAAGCCCTTCTACTTCTTCCCAAGTGGCAATCCGCAAATCGCCGATTTTATTATGCTCATCTTGATCGCCTACAGCTTCTTGTTTCGCCTGGGTCGCATCAACCACAGACTCGGACTTTTTCTCTTCTTTACCCTTCTGTTTTTGTACGACATTATGATGGTGAATGGCATATGGGCGATTGCACTCGGCGGGGAAATGGATGTATTCAGCTCGACCAAGTGGTATTTGTACAACGGAGCCGTGATGATTGCCCTGGTTATTTTGTTCAGGCGCAACCCTCAAGAGTACGTCAAATGGGTCTTCCTGGCTACGTCCACTTCCTTGCTCATTCAGGCATTCATTCTCGTGTCAGGACTGTCACCGGATAGCGACGAGTTCAGGCAATCGTTGTTCTTCAACAATCCGAACCAGCTCGGCTATTTTGGACTTTTGTGCATGGGGATATGCCTGCTGTGTGCTCGCTTCGTATCTGTGAAGACCATTCCTCTCTTTATTGCGATTGGCACGGCGTTCAGTATCATTGCAGCGTCTTTGTCGAAAGCAGCGATCATTAGTGCGGTAGGGATGTACCTCGTTTTTTTGCTCCTCTCCATCAAAGAACGAACGGGCTTGTTTTGGATGAATCTGCTTTGTGTGCTCGTCTCGTCCTTCACTGTCTTCTTCATCTATTTGTACACCAACGAAAACGTATTGAGCGATGCATCTATTTACACACAAATCGAAGAGCGAATGGTATCCCTCGGGGAAGATTCGGATGACAATTTGGCGGCGCGGGGCTATGACCGGATTGCTAACCATCCGGAGTACATTTTATTCGGAGCTGGGGAAGGGATGTACGATCGATTTAACAGCAGCATTTCATTGGAACTCCATTCGACCTTAGCCAATCTATTCTTCTCCTACGGTGTAGTGGGTACGGTGTTGTTTATTCTCTTGATTTATGGGGCGGTCCGTGGGCATCGATTGGTTGCCTGGTATCCAATTGTCTTCCAAATTTTGTACGGACTCACTCATAACGGAATTCGCGAAACGTTTTTCTGGATCATGCTCGCGCTGTATTTCGTGACAGCCGAAATCAATACGCGTCAGATCAAAAATGGCGGTGATCTGCTTGAAAAAAATCTTGCAAGTATGCGCAATTGACCGCTCTGTAGAAAGCTTGCTGTTTCCCCTGATTGAAAAGCTGATGGGTGAAGGCTACGAGGTGCATACTGCGTGTTCGGATACGGGGCGCTTTGATGCACTAACAGCAAAGGGATTAACGCTCAGAAGTATCCCCATTAAGCGAAAGATCGACCCGATTTCCAATTTGGCAACGATTGGGGCATTGTATCGGCTGATGAAAAGGGAGAAGTATGATGTCGTGCATGTCCATACGCCGATTGCCGCTGTTCTCGGGCGCGTGGCAGCAAGGCTGGCAGGAGTGCCGCATGTCATTTACACAGCGCACGGCTACTTCTTTCATGAGGGCATGAGCAAAAGTACGTATCAGATGTACTACACGCTGGAAAAATGGTTTGCCCGGCATATGACTGACTATCTTTTACTTCAGAGTCGAGAGGATTACGAGTTGAGCGTGAAGGATAGCTTCTCCTCCCAGACGGAGCGGATCATGCACATTGGCAACGGCGTTGATCTCACAGAACGCTTTCACCCGCGATATATAACGAGAGAAAAGGTCCAGTCTATCAAGTCCTCTCTCGGGCTGCGGGATGATCATGTGGTGATCACCTATGTAGGACGTATGGTCTCGGAGAAAGGGATTTTTGAGCTGTTGGAAGCCTTTCGCAAGCTGGCGGGTGAATTTCCGCGCCTGCGTCTCTTGTTGGTGGGGGATGTGTCTTCCAGTGAACGCGATCAGCGAGGTCAAGACTTCGTAGGGCTTTGCCGTCAGCATCCGCAAATCATTTTGGCTGGATTCCGCACAGACATCCCGGAGCTGATGGCCGCCAGCGATATATTTGTTCTTCCCTCTCATCGAGAAGGACTGCCTCGATCCATCATTGAGGCGATGGCGATGGCGAAACCGATCGTCGCCACGAATATCCGTGGATGTCGGGAAGAAGTCAGGGACGGTGTCAACGGATTTTTAGTAGAACCGAAACAAGTGTGTCCCTTGTATGCAGCCTTAAAAAAGCTCGTCGTTGATTCCAGACTCAGAGAAGCATTCGGGCAGAATAGCCGCTGCATTGCGGTTGAGCACTTCGATGAGCGAACAGTCCTTGCGAAACAGGCAGCGCTTTTTGCCCAACTGACTGGTCAGCAACGAGAAGAAAGAGGGCAGGAGAAAGGAGGCAGCGGAGAAGATTGGACAAGACGGGAGCATTCGTCATTTCCCTAGACTTTGAACTTTACTGGGGCGTCCGAGACAAGAGAACCATTCAGTCATATGAGCAAAATTTGTTAGGTGTTCGTCAAGTGATCCCCGCACTTTTGGAGCTGTTTGCCAAGTATGAAATGCATGTCACCTGGGCTACTGTCGGTTTTTTGTTTTGTGAGTCGCGCAAAGAGCTAGCAGGCGTCATCCCACGGCATCTCCCGGCGTATTCCGATGATAAGCTGTCACCCTATCCCTATTTGGAAACAGATGCGATCGGTGAACATGAGCAGGTCGATCCGTATCACTTTGCTCCTTCCTTGATCAAGTTGATATCCTCTTATCCGCATCAGTTCATCGGAAGCCACACTCTTTCCCACTATTATTGTCTAGAGCCAGGACAGACTCCCAAAGCTTTTGCTGCTGACCTTGATTCTTTTCAGAGAGTGACTCGCAAAAAAGGGTACTCATCTTCCAGCATCGTTTTTCCGCGAAATCAGGTGCAGCCTGCCTATTTATCTTTGTGCAAGAAAAAGGGGTTCCGTTCCTATCGCGGCAACGAGCAGTCTTGGATGTATCACACAAGAGGGGCTGCCGAAGAGACATTGTTCAAACGAGCCATGCGACTGATGGATGCGTATGTAAATCTCTCCGGTCATAACAACTATGAATCATTGCAGCGTAGTCCAGAGGGAATGGTCGATGTTCCATCCAGTCGGTTTTTGCGTCCTTATTCTCCGCGCCTACAGAGGTTGGAAAAATGGCGCATGAATAGAATCAAATGCGACCTGACTCATACGGCGGAGCACAAGCGCTTGTACCATCTGTGGTGGCATCCGGAGAACTTTGGGAGTCACATCGAAGAGAATCTGTCCTTTTTGGAGGAAATCCTCCAGCATTACGCCATGTTGCGCGAGAGGTACGGCATGCAGAGCCTCAGCATGGAGGAAGCGGCAGCGAAGTGGAATCAACAGGAGGTGCGGCATGAAGTCCTTGTTTGATCGTTGCGTTTCCTTCCTGATGCTCGTCATTCTGTCCCCCCTGATTTTGTTAGTGAGTCTGCTCATCCGCTGGAAGCTGGGCTCTCCGGTTTTGTTTGTACAAGAGCGACCAGGTTTGCACGGAAAACCATTTTTCATCTATAAATTTCGCACGATGACCAATGAACGCGATGAGAGTGGAGAGCTTCTCTCTGACGAGCAGCGACTGGGATCATTCGGAACGCTTTTGCGCAAGTATAGCTTGGATGAACTGCCGCAACTATGGAACGTGCTTCGTGGTGAAATGAGCCTCGTAGGACCGAGACCGCTACTGATGGAGTACCTACCCCTGTACACGACGCGGCAGTTGAAGCGACACGACGTAAAGCCGGGGATTACAGGCTGGGCACAGGTCAATGGGAGAAATGCGATTGACTGGGAGCAAAAGTTCGAGTTGGACGTCTGGTATGTAGAAAATGGCAGCTTTTTTCTGGATATGCGGATCATCGGTCTGACAATCAAACGCGTTTTTCAATCGACAGGCATAAATCAGCAGGGCAGCGTCACGGTAGCAGACTTCAGAGGGAGTGAAAACACAGAGCGCGCTGGGAGGGGAGCATGTGAGCCTGATCGTACTTTCGGAACTGGATGATTGGACCGAATATTTGCGACGGTTTTTAAAATTAGACGTGTCCTACACGAAAGAATACGTACAGCTGTATGCCAAAATGGAGCAGGGCACGCCAGAAGCTGTTTTTTTCAAGAGTGGGGAGAACGAGGTTTTCTACCCGTATTTGGTCAGACGTCTGGATGCGTGGATTCCTGGCTATGCCGATTTAGTTTCGATTGGATACGGAGGGCCATTCGTCGTGGGGGGACAGACGGCTGCTCGATTGTTCCAGGAGCAATTCCACGTCTACTGTCGGTACAAAAACTACCTGACGGAAACAGTTCGCTTTCATCCGCTGCTGGGAAATGCGGAATTGTTCGCGGGTCAAATGCGACTGGATCTGGTGAGGATGGTAACGGCGGTCGATTTGCGCCCCACACTTGCATACATTCGTGCCCACTATACACAAAATGTCGGACGAAATATGAGAAAGGCCGCAGCAAATGACGTCCGGGTTACATTGGGCGGAACCGATTGGCTTCCTTCTTTTATCCAGCTGCATCGGGAGACGATGGACCGCAATCAAGCCGAGGCGATCTACTACTATGCTCCGGAGTTTTTTTTAGGACTCATGAAAAAAACAACACTGTGCAAGCCGCGGCTTCTGTTTGCTATGCATGAGGATCGGCCGGTGGCGGGAGTGCTTTTGCTCAGCGGAAATCAATTCGCCCATTATCAGCTAGGGGCATCACATACCGAAGACATGGCGCTTGGCATCAACCACCTCCTCTTCGACGCCATGATCCAACAGGCAAAGCTGGATGGAGCGGAGCTGCTTCTCCTTGGAGGAGGAAATCTGGATGGAGATGGCTTGTTCCGTTTCAAGTCCTCGTTTGCAAATGGCAATCATTTTGCTTATTGGATGGGTAAGAAAGTTCACGATGAGGAAGTGTATTTGGCTTTGTGCCAAAAACTACAGGTCGATCAGGCTGGCGAGCAAGATTTTTTTCCTGCCTATCGCAATGGGGGGACTTCGAAATGAGTGTGCAGCAGCGGATCTTTTTATCACCGCCACATTTGGGGGAGGATGAGCGGGACTTGGTGGCAAACGCCTTTGCCTCCAATTGGATCGCTCCGTTGGGGGAACACGTCGATGCTTTTGAACGAGAGATTGCCCAGTATGTGGGCGTAAAAGCTGCACTGGCATTGTCCTCTGGTACGGCTGCTATTCATCTCGGGCTTAGGCTAGCAGGCGTCGCTCCGGGTGATACGGTATTTTGCTCCAGCCTCACCTTCGTCGCCAGTGCCAATCCGATTCTGTACCAGGGAGCAACTCCGGTATTTATTGATTCCGAGGATGAGTCTTGGAATATGTCGCCGCAGGCATTAGAGCGAGCCTTGCAGGAGGCGGCAGCCGCGGACAAGTTGCCCAAGGCGGTCGTCATCGTTAATTTATATGGGCAGAGCGCAGATATGGGGCCTTTGATTGCGCTTTGTGAGCAGTATGGGGTGTGCGTGGTGGAAGATGCCGCGGAATCGTTAGGGGCTGTATATAAAGGGAGAATGAGCGGTGTCTTTGGTCATGTTGGGACCTTTTCATTTAATGGCAATAAAATCATGACGACTTCAGGTGGTGGAATGCTCGTCTCCGATGACGTTGAGGCGATCGAAAAAGCGCGCTTCTGGTCGACGCAGGCGAAGGAGCCAGCCAGGCATTATCAGCATGAAGAGATGGGCTACAACTATCGGTTGAGCAACATACTGGCGGCAATTGGCCGGGGGCAACTGCGCGTTTTGGAGGAGCGAATCGAGGCAAGGCGAGGGATTTACAAGCGTTATGAACAAGCCCTCGGACAATTGTCTGGTATTTCGTTCATGCCAGAGCCGGCGACAGGTCGATCCACACGATGGCTGACGGTGATGACACTGAATCCAGCGGACACAACCCTCTCTGCTGCACAACTGATCGATGCATTGGGCAAAGAAAATATCGAAGCCCGTCCCGTATGGAAGCCGATGCATCTGCAACCGTTGTTCGCGCAGTGCCAATACTATCCGCACCAACCTGATGTGAGTGTATCCGATCGGCTATTTTCCGAAGGTGTTTGCTTGCCGTCCGGTTCCAGCTTGACCGCTGAACAGCAGGAGCGAGTCATCGGTGTTATCACGAACTGCCTCCTGAACCAGGAACAGGGGGTGCGCCATGTATAGTTATGAGCAGCTGGAAAAATGGCGTAGTCTCTGCTCGTCTTCTTTTTACGTACTGGACACAGTGAAGCTTTCTGAGAACTATCGTCGCTTCCAACGGGCTTTTACTCGACGCTATGAGCATGTGGTCGTCGCGTATTCGTATAAGACCAATTACTTGCCGTTTTTATGCCAAAAGCTGCATCAGTTAGGTGCCCATGCGGAAGTCGTCTCTCGACTGGAGTACGAATTGGCACGGAAGCTCGGCGTCGATCCTGCGTCCATCATTTTTAACGGCCCGCTCAAGACGGAAGAGGACATTCACCTTGCCCTGGAGCAGGGGAGCCTGATCAATTTGGATTCTTTTTCGGAAATTCCGTGGGTGGTGGCCTACGCCAAGCAGTATCCCGAGAAGACGTTTCGGATTGGGCTACGGATTAATGTGGATTTGGCCAGGGGTGGAGTGAGTCCTCTGCAAAATGGGTACGAAGTCAGCCGATTTGGTTTTTGCATCGAAAACGGCAATTTGGAAAAAGCCCTGAGCCAATTGACTGTCGCCCCGAATGTGCATGTAGTCGGGTTGCATGGACACTTTTCCACCAATCGCAGTGTGGGTGTGTATCGCCAAATTACGCGCCATCTATGCCGTTTGGGGAAGCAGCTTCTGGGCGAGCGGCTTGCTTTTATTGATATGGGAGGCGGATTCTATGGCGAGCTCCCGACCTCGTTCGGGATGACGGCTGCACCAACCTTTGAGGAGTACGCCGAAGCGATCACGTCAGTTATGAAGGAGGAGCTGGCTGAGCTGGATCATGCGCCGTTGCTGATTTTGGAGCCAGGTATATCACTCGTGGCAGATGCCCTTGATTTCGTTTGCCAAGTCATCGATGTAAAAGAAAACAGAGGAGAGCGGTTTGTTCTCGTGGATGGAAGCATTCACAATGTCAAGCCGACGATGCACGCGCACCTCTTGCCAGCCCGACTTGTGTGCAACCGCAAGTCAGTTCCCGAAGCGAGCTATCATGTTGTTGGGTATACGTGCATGGAAAAAGATTACTTGCTGCAAGGCTACACGGGGCCTTTGCCTGATATTGGGGATTATTTTGTCTTCGGACACGTAGGGGCGTATACGCTTGTCTTTAATCCACCTTTTATTCGGGAGAGGCCGCCGGTTCTCGCCATCGACGGACAAGAAGTGGTCATTGTCAGGGGAAAAGAGACTCTCCAACAATTCATTCCCGAATCCGTTTATCGTTTTCACGTTGACAAGCAGGGGGTCGTGAACTGAATGAACGTACTTGTGACCAGTGTAGGCAGGCGAGTCAAGCTGCTCCACTATTTTGTACGCGAATGGGGTGACACTGGCAAAATCATCGCAGTCGACTGCGATCCGACGGCCCCAGCCCTGTACGCTGCCCATTATCATGAGCAGGTGCCGCGTATCGATGATCCTGGTTACCTCGATGCCGTGCTACATATTTGCCAACGGTACGAGATCAAGGCAATCCTCTCGTTAATTGACCCTGAGCTGACACTGTTGGCTGCGCATGCAGATCGGTTCTACATGCAGGGCATCGAGGTGATCGTGTCCAGCCGGGATGTAATCGAGATGTGCTTGGATAAGATGGCAACGTATGATTTTTTGTCCGCGCACCAGATTCCCGCCATTCCCACCTTTACAAAAATGGACGAGGTACAAGCAGCGCTTTCAGCAGGGCAGATTACGTATCCATTGATCGTCAAGCCACGGTATGGAAGTGCCAGTTTGGGCATCACACGTGTGGAGAATGAGCAAGAATGGTCCGTGCTCATGGAAAATACGGAGGATGTCGTCATTCAACCATTCTTACAGGCAGAGGAGTACGGAGTGGATGGCTATGTGGATCTGATCTCGGGGGAGCTGGTGACACTTTTCACCCGCAAAAAGCTGCGAATGCGGGCAGGGGAAACGGATCGCTCCCTTGCGGTAAAAGATCCGCTTCTGCTGTCACTAGCGAAGGAACTCATACGTGTCCTAGAGCCGCGTGGGCCAATTGACATCGATTGTTTTTTAGTAGGGGATCAGTACGTTGTGTCGGAGATCAATCCCCGTTTTGGCGGCGGATATCCGCATGCTCACGAAAGCGGAGTGAACATCGTGCGTGCGCTTCTCCAAAACATAAAGGGTCTGGTGAATGTGCCAAAAATGGGGGAGTACAAGGAAGGAAGCATCATGATGAAATACGATGAGGTCATGCTCCTGGAGTGAAGGGAAAAAATTCCTTCCAGGAGCGGGAATGGGCAGGGAAGCTAAAAACAAGACAAAGACTGCATACCTGCCCCATATTGTATAATGCCTGTTCTATTACTGAAATGTGCTACAATTGTAGTTGAGCGTCCAAGTGATGCCTACTTAATCAAAGTGCAGGAGTGTTACAGACTATGATCATCCAGTTCATTCGCCTTCGGTAATGTGAGGTACAGATCAACGTAATCCCGCATTTTTGAAAATGCTTGGGGTTTATTTGACTGTGCCTTTTTTCATTCACCGAAATACGAATGAATGGGGTGCTTTTTGTTATGTCTACAGCTATCTCCCAGCATGTGGAGATTTTTCGTTGTCCAATTTGCCAGGCGGCTATGCGCAACGTTCCTGCAACCAGCTTAGTATGCAACAATCATCATTGCTTTGATTTATCCAAGCACGGCTATGTTCACTTGGCTGCACGAACCTACAAAACAAAGTACGACAAGCAAATGTTTGCAGCGAGAAGGGCGATAATGGAGCAAGGGTTTTTTGATCCATTGTATAACGTGTTAAGCGAAGTCATCCTGCAAGCGACAGAACCTGAGGAAAGCCAGAGGTACGTACTGGATGCAGGATGTGGCGAAGGCTATCATCTGTCGCAAGTTAGGCAGAGAGTGATGCAAACAAGTGAAGTCCCATTTATCGGAGTGGGTGTCGATCTCGCCAAAGAGGGAGTTATGCTCGCAGCGAAGAGCGATCCAGAAGTAGTTTGGTGCGTTGGCGATTTGACGAAGGCGCCGTTTGCGGACAGACAGTTTCCGTACATTTTTAATCTGTTATCTCCATCCAATTCGGATGAGTTTCATAGACTCCTGGCTGATGATGGACGGATGATCAAAGTCATTCCCGAGGCCAACTATTTGCGAGAACTACGAGAAGTCTTGTATCAAGAGACACCGAAAACAAAATATGCGAATCATCGTACGATCGATCACTTCAAAGCCAGCTTCCAGCTAATCGGCAAAGAACGGATTCAGTATCAGTTCCGCCTGGAGGAAGGGAGTCTTTCTTCCCTGCTCCAGATGACTCCGTTGGCCTGGGGGGCGACACCTAAGCAGTTGGAACGGGTGTCTGACTTGGCAGGAGTGGACATGACGATAGATTTGGTTGTGTTGATTGGCAGGAAATAACGTAGCGACTGTCCTGAGTGGGGAAAATCCGTTCTGGACGGTCGTTTTCTTTTGTTTGACAGCGATCCTAATTTTATTGAAAATGAGTATGAATAGTCAGAAAAATTCCAGAGGGATAGTATGGGCGCGGATCAGGATGAGGCTTCCTTTTGGCGTGTTCCTTGCAGAAGGCTCCAACAGAGAACAATGCTTGGATCGATCATTGCAAGAAAGGAAAGGCGAATGATCATCCCGTCATGTTTGACGAAGCGATCTATCTGCATCAGTTCACTGTATCCGATGCGTTTGTGCAGATAGAGGTGTTCGAGCAATTTTTGGATGCCTCTCGTGCGGGGGGATGCCTATGCGATTTGTCAAACATACCTGCGCCTTTCCGAACAGGGAGTGCGCATGGAAAAGGTTTGGGTAGCAGGCGATCGCCTGTTCTTTTCGGTTCGTGACCCGGATGGACACTTGCTGCATTTTTTTCAGAGATGGTAGAGGTACCCGTTTCTTTTTGTTGGTTTCTTTCGTTCATGAGGGTGAAAGTACATATTTGAAATAAAGGAGCGAATACAAATGAGTATCCATGTGCGTAATTTTGCGGTTGTACAGTTGCCTGTCAAAAACTTGGAGGTATCCATAAAGTGGTATCGGGATGTGCTCGGCATTCCGTTTACTTTCGAATTTTCACCTGGAGACAATGAGGCTTGGTTGAACGTAGGCGGAGTAGGTCTCGGACTCATCCGCTGTCCGGAAGTTCCGCGTCTGGACTTTCCTGATATGGCGGGACAAGCCCAGCCGATCATCTCCTTGCAGGTAGATCAAATCCATGAGGTTTATGAGGAGTTGAAAAGCAAAGGAATTGAAGTAAGTGAAATGACGTACAAACGAGGCGGAGGCTACAGTTTTAGATTTCGTGATCCGGATGGGCATTTGAACCACCTCTGGGGTGGATGGCCTTCTGCTGAGGATGAGGAGAGAAACGCATAGAGGTACCCGTCTCTATAAATGCCACCTTTGAATAAAGTGTTCCATGCAAAAAACGCGGAAGGGGCTGCTCAATGCTAGCTCCTCTCGCGTTTTTGATAGGCCCGTTAAGAACCGTACTTTTGACGGATGCCACTACCAAAACAACTAGGCTTGCTCCTGAAGTGGCATCCAAAACCATTTTCCCTTTTACCGTACAGCACTTGTACGTCATTACTACTTCAAGTTCTGAAGGTCTACAGCTTTTTCGCTCATCAGGTAGGAAACAATCTCCTCCTCATTGGACACTTCGTCCATAAACGTGACTTTGAAACAAATGTCATTTTCTCTCCAGAAATAGGAGATGAGAGTTGGATCCTCTGCTTTGCTCGACTCACCGAAACGCTTGTATTTCTCCGTTTTGAACACTTCGTTTCCAGAGATTTCCAGCTTGTTTACCTTAACTATGTTCTTATCGTCCATACCGAGGTGAAAGGCTACATTTCCATTCCTTTTCATATCTTCGTATATTTTCGTGTCTTTGATTTGATCAAATGTGATTCTATTTTCCCCGCTCAACCTTTTGTTTTTCTCAGCAACATCGTAGTAAATCCCAAGGTACATGGTCGTATAATCTTCCTCATTTGCCGGCATGCTGAAATTTACTTTTGAGCTTATATCTGCTGCTGTACCTTTGAACTGTCCTGGCAGCTCCAAAGGAAATTTAGGAGTAAACCCTATTGCTTTTGAGCCATGCTGCACATCTTCCGTATCATATAAGCCCATGACGTAACTGGAATAGCCTACATAGCTTTCTTTCATCGTTTGATCCGGGTATTTCACATACGAGATCATTTTCACAATGTCTTCTTGAGGATCGCTAGCGAAACTACTAAGGTTATACTGTATTCCGTTATCTTGCCATAGATAGTAAACGTAGTTAATGTCGTTTTTTTCAGTGGAGTATTGGCTAATAAAAGTAACTTTCCTTACATCTAGCCCTTGGACTTTCAAATTTTGCTCCTCTATTTTTTGTTCCCCATATCCATTTTTTTGTTCATCCACGATTATTTTGTAAGCCGCCTCCAATCCATTTAGTCCGCTACTTGCAGAAAAACGCACATTTTTAGATGATGGACCTTTTTTGCGAAATTCAATATAAACGTGAGTTTCTTTATTGGTCCGCAACTTTTTCTGATCGATATACATCCCTCTAAACTCATAGTTCATAGCAAGTACATCAGGAACTTTAAAGGCAAAACCAGTTGTCTGTATTCCTTTTGACAAACGGTCGTATGTTCGCTCATCCGAGTCAAACAAAAATCTAGCCTCTTGCTCTGTATTAGCCTTGTCGGAAGCGACTGCCTTGACGGTACTCTCTACCTTCACCGCGGCATTCGTAAGGGTCACCGAACTCATCAAAGCTACGCACAAAACGGCAGCAACGGAAAGCTTGTAAGATCCTGCTTTAAAGCTTTTTATCATCTGAATTCTCCTTATCATTTGATTCTTGTTATTTGCTTCGTTAAAGTGAAGCAAGTGAAGCTGCTGGCGATTGGTAGAAAAACGCTGCAAAAATTGAATAATGGTCATCCCGTAGGGCACAGACTCAGCTTCACCCAAAACGTTCAACACATAAGCGTCACACGCAAGCTCCCGGTCGGCCTTCATCTGTTTTACACACAACCAAACAAAAGGGTTCATCCAGTGAATGGCCAGTGCAAGTAGACTCAGCAGGTTCCACGCGATGTCTTTTCTTTTGTAGTGGGCAAGCTCGTGGGAGAAGACGTGGGTAAGCTGAGAGGCGTTCGATTCCTTGCATATCTCTTCGGGACAGTAAATCCATGGATGGATCAACCCGGAGATATGCGGGCTTTTTCTATAACTTCCTGAATAGATAGGGATTGGTTTTGTGATGCCAAATCTTTTTCGGCAATCATCTAGGATGGAAATGACTTGCGGGTCGGTTGCGATTTTGAGGCTGCTCATTTTGCTTCTGGTCCGCAACATGTAGGCACACATAAATCCAAGCAGGGAAATACAGCCCATAAGCCAGACGATGGCTGCTATTTTTACGCCAAGGGTGTGATTGTCCTCGATAGGGTCTGGATCGATTTTGATTGGGTGGGATATGGAGGGATCCAGAAGTTTTTGATTTTCTGGCTGTTTTGTCTTATCATTTTGAGGTGAGTTTGTTTGTTTGCTGTTTTGCTCTATCTCTTTTTGTGATGCGTCATTCGCAACAGGGGAGTGGGGGGAAACAGCATTTTTTATGCTGTCTACACCTAGTTGCCAGATATTGAGGATGCTTACCGGACTGTTAGGGAGAAAAGGGAACAGAAGCCGTATTAACACAATCAGCCAAAGCGCGTGGTGAAGCCGAGCGCTTATTCGGTGATGAAAGATTTTCTTGATGGCTATCACCATTAAAGCGACGAGGCTAGCTCCAATAGTGGCATCAAAAACCCATAAAAAAATATCACATAGCATATCCATGCTTTCTACCTCTTTACAGTAAGATCTGCTGCTTTGTCATTTTTCTCATCTGTCATCGCCTCTGCTGTCCATGTCTCTCTGCTTTTCATTCAGAATCTTTTGGAGATGCTCGATGTCCTTATGGGACAACTTGACGTCTTCTAAAAAATTGGTCATCATCATGTCTGCCGCCCCGCTAAAGACTCTTTTCAAAAACGACTGGCTCTCTGCCCGGATGCATTCTTTTTCGGAAATCAATGGAAAATACTTATAGCCCCTTCCCGATTTTTCAAAACCGATCGCCTTTTTTTTCAAAAGTCTGTTGATGAAGGTACGAACGGTTTGATCGGTCCACTCGATTTCATCAGGCAAGAGGAGTGCGATATTCTCAGCGTTTATAGGGTTGTTCTTCCAAATAATCTTCATGATTTCCCACTCTGCTTCAGAAATTTTCGGGAGATTGTGCATGTACTCACCTCCTAATCCATCTTTTGATTTACAGATGTAAATATAATCTGTTGGGATAATATTACAAATGTAAATGAAGTGTGTCAAGAGTTCCTTTCTATTTTTAACCATGTGTTGCTGTTTACGTACGACGGCTCAGTTGCGGTTCAATAAAAGTGCTTAGCTACATCTTCAGTTTCGTCTATGTCGGCATCTACTGGAACAACCATCATCATCTGCTGCACATGATTCGAACAATGAACGGAAATGCAACGAACTCAAAAATGGCCATCCCGCAAAGGATGGCCGTACAACTTGCTATGAACTTTCCTTCATTTCATTTAGTAATCGCGTGCTGCGTCGAACCAGCGTTGAGCTGTCTCCTCCGTTATAGGCTGGCCGATTTGGTGGTCAGACTGGCTTAGTTGCCATACAGCTTCACCAAGGTCTTCTCGTTCAATGGTTTCGATACCTTTGAGGGTGTTGAAACGCACGGTGAAGGCGGTAATGGCTGCCTCCGCATCAGCAAGGGTGCGGGCTTGGGCCAAGGCCGCTTGTGCAACGTCATAGGCTTCATTAGCCAGCTTGGCTAGACGTTTCGACCAGGACGAAAATGGGCGGCCAAACTCGGTTGTCCACCACTCAGGCTTCCGTAATTGGCTCACCGAAGCGTAACTCGTCCACGGGCGGGTGTTAGCTCGCGCTTTCATTTGCTGTCTCAGCCGCTTGCCCGTAATCTCCTCCACGTTATAGGCGATAAACCTGTCAAGCAACGGCCACACATTTATTGGCGGCAAGTCACCCAGCTCAGGCATGAAGCGCAACTCCAAACACGTTAACTGGGTATGACGAGCTAGCAGCTCCAAATCGCAGAAATTCCCCCACAAACTCAGTGATGTAAGATTCTGAAATCGATCTAGACACTCCAGCGAGATAGGCTGCGCCAGCGGTTCGTTTCGAAGCGTCAGGCTCGTGACCTGGTACAGCTCGCCTAGATCGGGTAGCAAGAAGGGACCATTATTCTTGCGGCGGCTGGTGCCCGGCTTCAGTGTCAGAGAGTATGGCGTGTCGCCATCGACAGAGAAACGTGATAGATCGCCAGCTACACTCAGACGGAAATATTCAAAGACCTGGGTCTTCGGGAGCTTCAGATGCAAACGGCTATCAAACTGGTCCAGTTCGATATGCAAGTCGTGCAATTTGGACTGGCTGGCGTCCACGACTATGTCTTTAGGCAGGATCGGAACCCACGACATTCGTTCAATGGGGCGTTCTTTGGCCCAGTCGAAGAAGTCCACGTCGCTACCAGTGTAGTGCAGAACTCGCGGCCAGGGCGAGCCAGCTGGTGTGGCAAAGGAATCGAATACGTTCCAATTGATGGGCGTATAGGGATCGACGTGCAGGTCTGCTTTATTGCCCAATTGTGACGGTCCAATGGAGAGGCTACCTACACCGGGCTTGAGAACAAGTGTATGGCTGTGAGGGCCAGTCAGGTCGATGGGATAACGATCATCTTCTCTTATAGAACCAGCAGGAGAACGAGATTGCTTATGTATTGGCATTTCCTTCATCCTTCCTTACTTAACTCCTGATTTCTGCGCTATGTATCAACCATCTTAATACCTTGGAGCTTAATAAAAATATAGCATATAAAAGCCAAGCCGATCTTGTCGTTGCTGCAGTAGGGAGAAGAATATTTCCAGTCTACGCTCCGGGCTACGTCCTGCTAGGAAGTGGGGACTGTCCGCTTCGCAGCTGGGGTGGACTTCGAAAGTCGCTAGGACTGGAAATATTCTTCTCTGGCGTGGCTAATGATTTTACTTCAAAGCATATCTGAAAACCAACAGCTCGTAAGGAAACAGGAGAAATAAGCGAAGATCTTTGGGGCACCCACCGAGGCGCAATGGCAAAAGCGAAACACGCCTTTAAGCGTCCACCTCTGAAAAGCATCTCTGAGCCTCTACTTTGGATGCGGTTTCGCTTTTTCCATGGAGCCGTGCAGTCAATCCTCCTAGCTGGTGACCCAAGAAGCTGGAGCGTTTTCTCCTGTTTCCTCCCACCACAGCAGCTGGAATGCTGAGTGTCAAAACGAGACTTAAAGTATCAAAATGATACAAACGAATCTCATTTTGACACGATTACCACGTAAATAATAAGCCATCCACGCCTCAGACCGTTGGCACGATCCTTGCTCTATCAAAGTAGGATGAAACCACCCGAGGAGGAACCCATCGATGGATAAACGCCTACCAATCTACGTTGTGAAAAATAAGAGAAAAAATAGCGAGAGTTCTCGCATTCCTACCTATTTGACCGAAAAAGAAACCCGTTTTGCCAAAGCTTTTCACCAATCTCTCGCAAACTACGAGCCGACTCCCCTCGTTTCATTGCCTGCGCTAGCACGTGAGCTGGAAGTAGATCAGGTACTAGTAAAAGATGAGTCCAAACGATTTGGGCTCAATGCCTTCAAGGTTCTGGGAGCTTCTTATGCGATGGCTCGTTTCTTATGCGAAAAGCTGGGGAAATCGACAGAAGAGATGACCTTTGAAGCATTATGTTCCCCAGAAATGAGAGACCAAATCGGAGAAGTCACCTTCGTCACTGCGACAGATGGCAATCACGGACGGGCAGTTGCCTGGGCTGCTAAGGCGCTCGGACAGCATGCCGTTGTTTATTTGCCCAAAGGCTCCGCTCAGCAACGGGTAGATGCGATACGGGAGGCGGGTGCACATGCCCACGTCATCAATGGAAACTACGATGAAGCCGTGCGTCTCTCAGAACAAATGGCGAAGGAACGTGGTTGGCAAGTGATTCAAGATACGGCATGGGAAGGCTACACGACCATTCCCACGTGGATCATGCAAGGCTATACGACGATGGCGGCAGAGGCCATGGAACAACTCACAGCCCTCACCGACGACAAACAGCCGACGCATCTATTCTTGCAGGCAGGTGTCGGTTCCATGGCCGCCGCAGTTTTAGGACATTTTGTAGCAGCGCAAGCAAACAAAGACCTAACGACCGTGATCGTCGAGCCGCATAGCGCCAATTGCATGGTCCTCTCAGCAGAAGAGAACGACGGACAACCACATGCAGCTACGGGCGAGCTCGGAACCATCATGGCAGGTCTAGCATGTGGTGAGCCGAATCCGATGGCATGGGAGATCTTGAAGGGGCATGCAGACTTCTTCGTCAGCTGCGCCGATTACGTGGCGGCAAACGGCATGCGTATACTGGCGGCACCCACTGGAGACGATCCAACCATTGTGAGTGGGGAAAGTGGAGCAGTCGGGGTAGGGCTTCTTGCTACCTTGATGAGCAAGCCCATGTATTATCAACAGCGTGAGCAGCTTGGCTTGAATGAAAATTCCATTATTCTGTGCTTTAGTACGGAAGGTGATACAGATCGGGATATCTACAGACGCATCATCTGGGAAGGCGCCTGCCGAGAAGCGGAGGATAGGACAAAATGAACGTGACGATCAATCGAGACGAATTGATTTCATTGGTGCAGGATTTGATTCGGATTGATTCGGTGAACCCGTACCTTGATGAGGATGGACCGGGCGAGAAAGCGATCGCCGCATTTATTCGAGAGCGTTTGGAGGTGGCAGGACTGGAGGTTCATGTCATGCCTATTAACGACACCGCGGTCAATGTCGTCGGGATCCTACGGGGAGCAGGCGGAGGCAAATCCCTGATGCTCAACGGACATCTGGATACGGTAAGCGCCAAGCGCATGGAGATTCCGGCGTTTGAGCCTACCCTTGTGGACAACAAAATTTACGGCAGAGGCAGTCAGGACATGAAGGGAAGTCTGGGGGCTATGATCGCCGCAGTAGTGGCGATTGCACAAGCAAAGGTTCCGTTGGCAGGAGATGTCATTTTGACTTTTGTCGCTGACGAGGAGTATAAAAGCATTGGCACAGAGGAGCTGGTAAAAGCGTACAAAGCAGATGCGGCGATATGCTGTGAGCCTTCCGATTTGGCGATTGGCGTCGTTCACAGAGGATTTGCCTGGGTCACATGCGAGGTGTTGGGCAAGGCAGCTCACGGAAGTCGTCCAGCAGAAGGGATTGATGCAATCGTTCGTGCGGGCAGGGTCTTGCAAGAGCTGGAGCGTCTTTCAGATAGATTGGCTCAAGGCCCGGCTCATCCGATACTCGGTGCGGCATCTGTCCATGCTTCACTCATTCAGGGCGGAACAGAGCTTTCCACCTACCCAGATTATTGCCGCATCGATTGGGAGAGAAGGACGTTGCCGGGCGAGACAGAGGCAGACGTGGCCAATGAAATAGAAGCAATCCTACAGAAGCTGCGCGCTGAAGATGAGACGTTCCAAGCAAGCGCCGAGCTGTCATTTTTGCGAGAGCCGTTTGAAGTCGGGCTGGATGAGACTGTGTATATCGCCCTTCAGGCAGCGTGTAAGAGCGTGATGGGAAAAACACCCGAAGTATGCGGATTCTCGGGATGGACGGATGCGGCATTATTGCAGGAAGCGGGAATTCCTACTGTCTTGTTCGGACCAGTGGGAGCGGGTCTGCATGCGGCAGTCGAATATGTAGAGGTGGATAGCTTGGTAGACATGAGTGCCATCTTGGTGGAGACGATTTGCGATTTTTGCCGGTAAAAAAATGCATAAAGGCGGGCTTCTCCTGTGATGCGCTATAATGGAGGCAAGAGATTGACGGGAGGATAAGCCAGATGCCCTTGCGAGATATTCAAGAAAGTGTGCAACAGATTGCTTCGGCAGTTGCATCCGTTCTGCGCGTAGAGGTAGAGATTGCGGACAGTCAGTTTTTGCGGATTGCAGGGACGGGAAAGAATGAGGCTGGCGTTTTGCGGACGATGGCAGGAGAGGATCATATATACCGGGAGTCGTTGCTCGCTGGGCATCCTGTTGTGATTAAGCATCCAGGGCAGGATGAGCGGTGTCGTCCCTGTATGCATTATGGAAATTGCACGGAGACGGGAGAGATTTGCTGCCCGATTCAATTAGATAATGAAAATATAGGTGTGATCGGCCTTCTCGCTTTCGATGAGGAGCAGCGTGAGCGGTTGTTTGCGGATGTGGATGCGATATTGACCTATTTGCAAAAAATGGCCGAGCTGATCGCCATTAAGTTAAAAGAGCACTACTTGTACGTCGAGCAGTTGCATACGGTAGAAAAGCTGCGTGTCGTCATGGATGAAATGGACAAAGCCATGTTTCTCGTCGATCAAGACAATCGGATCATTCAGGCGAACCAGCGCGCCCGTCAGTATTTGCACCTCGATCATGACGACAGTCAAACGCCAGAATGGATAGATGCTATTCGCCATGCAGATGCTGCGCAGTCTGCGCCAAAGCAGGTCGTTTTGTCCATCGGGCAGGAAGACAAGACATTTTTGTTTGCCATCAAGCCCATTCTACTGGCAGAAACAGTCAAAGAATGGGTGATTACGCTAGATGACATACAGGAAGTCGTGCAAATCGCAAGGCAGGTGAGTGGATACACGGAGCCCGACCCTTTTCGGATGATCGGTGGAAACAGTCCTGCGATTGTACAGGCAAAGGAAGTGGCAAGACGCGTAGCACCCAGCGATTCAACTGTCTTGCTCCAAGGTGAAAGTGGAACCGGAAAGGAGCTCTTTGCTAAAGCCATTCATCAGGCAAGCCCGCGCCGTGACGAGCCGTTCCTTTCGATAAATTGCGCCGCAATCCCTGAGCATTTGATGGAAAGCGAGTTGTTCGGTTACGAGGAAGGCTCATTCACAGGAGCGCGAAAAGGTGGAAAACCGGGCTTGTTTGAGGTCGCAGGAAAAGGCACCCTGTTTCTCGATGAAATCGGGGAGATGCCCATGCATTTACAGAGCAAGTTGCTACGCGTGTTGCAAGAAAAGGAACTGTATCGAATTGGAGGTAACGGCAAGCCCATACGCTTAGCGGCAAGGATCATTGCAGCAACCCATCTGGATTTGCAGGAGCGGGTAGACGCGGGGCTGTTTCGGTTGGACCTGTACTATCGATTGCATGTGATTCCCATTCACTTGCCCTCGCTTCGAGAACGTAGAGAGGATATACTTCCTTTGGCGAACGATATCCTTTTGGCGCATGCGAATCGGGTAGGGAAGAAGTTGCACGGTTTTTCCCAAGAAACGCAAAACGTCCTGTTTCATCACGACTGGAGAGGAAATGTCCGAGAGCTGGAAAATGTAATCGAGTACGCGGTTAATATGGAAGTAAACTCTTGGGTTCAGCCTTCGAGCTTGCCCATTCGAACGGGAATGCTGCGTGAATCTCCCCCCCATTCCGTAAAAGGAAGTTCGGGGCCATTCGACTGGCAAAAGCAAGGACTTATGCTGAAAGAACTGGAACGAGCAGCAATCGATATCGCGATGCAACAAATCCGGGATAGAAACGGACGAAAAGAAGAAGCAGCTGCTCTATTAGGCATAAGCCGGGCAACGCTGTTTCGGAAACTGCGCGAGTACGGTCTCACCTGATCTTTGCTTCTGGCTGATTTTTTGGGATTGAGCGGATAATGTGGTATGATGGTTTCGAAGCATGAAAGAGAGAATGGAATGAAGGAAGGAGTGCCAAAAGAAAATGAGAGAAGTATTGGGATGGATTCGATCGATAACTTTTGCTGTCGTTTTCGCTCTTGTCCTCGGAATTTTTGTATTTCAACCGTTCAAGGTTGATGGGCATTCCATGGACCCTACCTTACAAAACGAACAGCGCATATATGTGTCTAAACTATCACACACGTTTTCTTACTTGCCAGATTACGGCGAGATTGTCGTGATCGACAGTCGGGTAGAACGAGACCGTACATTGATGGACGATATCGTGGGGCATCCCTTGGTGTCGCTGGTCACAGGTCAAGGCGATGATCACACGATGTATGTTAAACGGGTCATTGGAAGACCAGGCGACGTACTAGAGTTCAAAGACAACAAGGTGTATCGAAACGGTGAGGCATTGAACGAACCATATATCAAAGAAACAATGGAATATGTAGCAGACGGAAAGATCACGGTTCCAGCCGATCATGTTTTTGTCATGGGAGATAACCGGAATCACAGCACAGATTCCCGCGATATTGGCTTTATTCCGCTGGATCATGTGATGGGAACCATGATCGAAAATCCTCTCAAGAAGTAAGAACGTGAGTGAGAAAAGGTTGTCCAATTATGGGCAACCTTTGTTTCGTAGAAAAAGATGTCCCACTCTTCTGATAGCTCTAAAAAGGAGGACGGCTTATGCCCAGCATTTTGATAGCGGATCGAGACCCGAACGAACGAATCGGAATCGGATGGCTCGTCACCAGCTATGCCATTCCGTATGACAAGGTGCATAGTGCCGGGACCATGGAAGACGTGTTCGAATTGATGGAAGCGCATACACCGGAAGTGATCTGTATTGAACTGGACATGATTGGGCGCGGGCAGTGGGACCGGCTGAAGCTTCTGGTAGATCAGTATCGTCCGACTGTTGTGGTGACCACATCAGAGGCGACATTCGAGCGTGCGATGCAGGGGATTGGTCTTTTAGCACGCGATCTATGGCTGAAGCCACAGACACCGGAATACATCAGGAGAATCCTGACGAGATGGTGCAAGAGCGTTTGGATCGGAAGCGAATAAACGATAAGAAGGGAACGGGATTGGACAATGACAGGGATGTCTCGTATCTTGACTTGTTTTTCCCGGGGCATGCACAAGCCAAGTCTTTTTCGCTCATGCTGGCTCAATTGGAGGATCCGAAGCGACATCCGGAACTGCTGCGCTTTTTTGAAGAATATCCGTTTCGCGACAAACCCGATCTTTTGCCGCTAGGGGAGACCATTGTGGGGGTTTTTCCAATGGATGCTGTGGTCTCGCCTTCTACGCTCCACCAAATGGGCAAGCGTTTGCTGATGGACTGGGAAGCAAACAATGATGCGCCGCTCTTTTTGGTCATGTATGACGCAAGCAACCATGAACAGAGTTTGAACGAAACGTATGCGGAAGCGAGCCAAGCGCTGCAAGTCCGCTTTTTCAAAGGATATCGGCAAGTGACGGTCATTGATCATCGTGTGAATTGGACGATGATTGACCCATTTTTGACCCCTGCCGAACAGCGCGCGTGGGTTGAAATGTTGGATGAAGGCAATCGGGAGGAGTTGAAGCAGTGGCTGTATACACACTTCTTTTACAAGGAAGAGCCTTATCCGGAGCCGGGACTGTTGCGAATTCGGCTGACGAGTATTTTGGCCCAAGTCAGGCGCTACATGAAATCGCGTGGTCTTGACTCCGCACCGTTGGAAGAGGAGTATCACCGGGTTTTCGAAACGATTCTTTACTCGCCGATCTTGTATCGGATCGTAGTGGAACTGCTGCTGTTCATCAATCAGCTTCTTGATGCCGCTCATCATCCCATCGACGAGTCCCGTGCAGATGTCGTGGAACAGGCGATTCGTTATATAGAAGGCCGCTACACCGATCCGGCACTGCGATTGGAGGAAGTCGCACGTTATATCGACCGCAGTCCTTCCTATTTCAGTACGCTGCTTGCGCAAAAGCAAGGAAACTCTTTTCGCCAGATACTCACATCGTTGCGGGTAAAAGAAGCACGCCGATTACTTCTCGAGACATCTTTGTCTGTCCAAGAGGTGGCAGAGCGATGTGGATTCATTAACGCGAATTATTTCAGTAAAATTTTTAAGGAAAAAACAGGGACAACTCCACGTTTGTTACGAAATCAGAAAAAAAGATAGAAATCGAAAGAAAAGACAGATTTTTTCGTCAAACCATGAATGCGGTTGCATCTGAATCGAAAATAGAGGCACCAAATCGAAAGTGCGGTGTCTTTTTTGTCTTTCCTTGCTTTTTTACAATGGAGCTAAGAAATACATCCTTTTAGAAAAGCAGGTGGAAATGATGACGACGACACAATCCGTTGAGCAATTGATCCAAGCCTTTTCAGGTACCCAATTACATACAAAGGGATGGGTGCAAGAAGCAGCGTTGCGCATGCTTTTGAACAACCTCAATCCTGATGTAGCTGAGCGTACAGAGGATCTGGTCGTATACGGCGGAATTGGCAAGGCGGCACGGAACTGGGAATGCTTCGATGCGATTGTCAAAACATTGCAAACGTTAGAGAGCGATGAAACACTCCTCATCCAGTCAGGAAAGCCGGTTGCTGTATTCAAATCGCATACCGATGCGCCGCGTGTGTTGCTGGCAAACTCGAATCTGGTGCCAGCTTGGGCGAATTGGGAGCATTTCCACGAGCTAGACAAAAAGGGTTTGATGATGTACGGACAAATGACAGCGGGAAGCTGGATTTACATTGGCAGCCAGGGCATCGTGCAAGGGACGTACGAGACGTTTGCAGAACTGGCACGCCAGCATTTTGAAGGCACGCTGACCGGAACGATTACCTTGACAGCAGGCTTGGGCGGCATGGGTGGTGCACAACCGTTGGCCGTATCGCTCAATGGTGGCGTCAGCATCAATATCGAGGTGGACCCGACCCGGATCCACCGAAGACTGGACACGAAATACCTGGATGTGATGACAGAGAGTCTGGACGAAGCGATCCGTTTGGCGGAAGAAGCGAAACGCGACAAAAAAGGAATTTCCATCGGGCTGTTAGGCAATGCACCCGAAGTGCTGAATGCCATGCTGGCTCGCGACTTTATCCCAGATGTGCTGACGGACCAGACCTCCTCGCATGATCCACTCAACGGCTACATTCCCATCGGGATGTCACTGGAAGAAGCAGCCGAACTGCGGACACGCGATCCGAAAGCGTACGAATCCCGCGCAAAAGAAAGCATCGCTGAACACGTTCGCGCCATGCTCGCCATGCAGGAAAAAGGAGCAGTCACTTTCGACTATGGCAATAACATCAGGCAGGTGGCAAAAAACGAGGGTGTGGAGGATGCATTCCGTTTCCCTGGCTTTGTGCCAGCCTACATTCGTCCGCAGTTTTGTGAGGGCAAGGGGCCGTTCCGCTGGGTAGCTCTATCCGGCGATCCTGAGGATATTTACAAGACAGACGAAGTCATTCTTCGCGAGTTTTCCTACAACACGCATCTGTGCAACTGGATTCGCATGGCGCAGGAGCGTATTCAGTTCCAGGGACTGCCTTCCCGCATTTGCTGGTTAGGCTATGGCGAGCGTGCGCGTTTTGGTCAAATCATCAATGAGATGGTAGCGCGAGGTGAGCTTTCGGCTCCTATCGTCATTGGGCGTGACCATCTGGACTCCGGTTCTGTCGCTTCTCCAAACCGTGAGACGGAAGCAATGAAGGATGGCAGTGACGCGGTTGCAGACTGGCCGATTCTCAATGCCATGATCAATGCAGTAGGTGGAGCGAGCTGGGTATCTGTGCACCACGGAGGCGGCGTTGGCATGGGCTACTCTCTCCACGCTGGAATGGTCATCGTGGCTGACGGAACACCAGAAGCAGCACGTCGTCTGGAGCGCGTCCTCACGACCGATCCAGGCATGGGCATCGTCCGACATGTCGATGCAGGGTACGACCTCGCGATTCAAACAGCCAAGGAAAAAGGTGTCCACATTCCGATGATGAAGGAGTAAGAGCCATGACTAAACCTGTATGGATTCGCCACGCCAGTCAGCTTGCCACGCTGGCTGGGGGCTCCTCTTCCCCGGTAGTAGGAGCACAAATGAATGAGCTGTCGATCATTGAGGACGGAAGCATCTGGCTGGAGGGCGGCGTTATTCAGCGGGTGGGAACAGATGAAGAGCTGGAGCTTCACTATCGAAACCGTGCGCATGAGGCGCAAATCATCGATGCTTCGGGCAAGCTGGTCACACCAGGGCTGATCGATCCGCATACACATCTGGTGCACGCGGGCAGTCGGCAAAACGAGTTTAACATGCGGCTAAACGGTGCAACGTATATGGAGATTATGAACAATGGCGGCGGAATTCACTCGACAACCGCAGCGACGCGCGCAGCTACCCACGAAGAGCTGTTTGCCCAGAGCAAGCAGCGTCTTGAACAATTTCTGTTGCATGGGGTCACCACCGTCGAGGCGAAAAGCGGCTACGGCCTGACATTGGAAGATGAGCTGAAGCAGCTAGAGGTCGCCAAGCAGTTGCACGAGGATCATCCCATCGACATCGTCAGTACCTTCATGGGTGCACATGCGGTGCCGCGCGAATATAAGGAAAATCCGGATGCATTTGTAGATGTGGTTATCGAGGAAATGATCCCGGAGGTCGCTCGTCGCAAGCTGGCTGTTTTTAACGATGTATTTTGCGAAAGAGGTGTGTTCACCCCTGAGCAGTCCCGACGCATTCTCGAAGCAGGGGTCCGTCATGGGTTGCTGCCGAAGATTCATGCGGACGAAATCGAACCGTATGAAGGGGCAGAGCTGGCAGCTTCAGTTGGAGCGGTATCAGCAGATCATTTGCTGCGCGCCTCTGACAAGGGGATTGAACAGATGGCAGAAGCGGGTGTCATCGCTGTGTTACTGCCCGGTACGGCGTTTTTCCTGATGGCAGAGTCAGCAAATGGCAGGAAAATGATTGATCGTGGCGTGGCTGTCGCGATTTCGACGGATTGCAACCCGGGCTCGTCTCCAACGGTTTCGCTCCCACTCATCATGAATCTGGGGTGCCTGAAAATGGGGATGACGCCAGCTGAGGTGCTGACAGCAGCTACCATCAATGCTGCTCACGCAATCCGCTGCGCGCATGAAGTCGGCAGCCTTGAGGTCGGGAAAAAAGCAGACGTCACGATTTTTGACGTCCCTGATTTCATGACCTTGCAATATCGTTACGGAATCAACCACGTAAACACGGTAATCAAAAACGGAATGATTGTCGTTGCTGGGGGCAGACTGGCGTAATACAAAAGAGAGCAAAGAAAAACGGATAGAAGTGGGGGAGACCGGCTTGTCTTTGAAATGGGGGGACATGTATGGGCAATATTTCGAACAGCAATCTTGCACCTCATCCTGGTCAGCAAGCCGTATCAACCACACCTGCTTGGAAGTTTTTTGTTTTTAGCCTCATTGGTATTTTCGTCTTTTTTATCCCTGTTACGATTCAAGACACGAGCTCGATTATGCTAGATCATATCGTGACATGGGTTCGGCAAATCATGCCGGGTGCGATACCGATATATGCTTTGCTTGTGATTGTGCTGGGGGCCATTTATCCGTTTGTGACGGGCGGTTGGAAGCGGAGCAAAGTAAACCTCGTTTTTTCTGCGCTAAAAGTACTGGGTGTGCCTATCGCTCTGTTGATCTATTTTCAGGCGGGTCCTGTATGGTTGCTGGACAAGAATATGGGTCCGTTTCTCTTCGAAAAGCTGGTGATTCCAGTAGGCATGGTGGTCCCGATCGGTTCCGTGTTCTTGGCGTTGCTAGTCGGTTACGGCTTATTGGAATTTATCGGCGTATTGGTGCAGCCGATTATGCGCCCAATTTGGAAAACACCAGGCCGCTCAGCGGTAGATGCGGTGGCGTCTTTTGTGGGAAGCTATTCGATCGGTCTTTTGATCACGAACCGGGTATTCAAAGAAGGTAAATATACGATCAAGGAAGCAGCTATTATCGCAACAGGCTTTTCCACCGTATCTGCGACATTTATGATCGTCATCGCGAAAACATTGGATTTGATGAATTACTGGAATCTCTACTTTTGGGTTTCGCTTGTGGTGACGTTTCTCGTAACGGCAGTGACGGTGCGGATTTGGCCGCTGTCCAACATGAGCGATACGTATTACCAAGACAATGGTGATCCTGAGAAAGTGATCAAGGAAAAACGGTTGCATCAGGCGTGGACGGAAGCAATGGAAGCTGCGGGAAAAGCGCTGCCACTTACGCGAAACATTTGGGAGAACTTACGGGATGGTTTCATTATGACCATGAGTATTCTTCCTTCCATCATGTCGGTCGGTTTGCTTGGATTGGTGCTGGCCGAATTTACCCCTTTGTTTGACTGGCTGGGCTACTTGTTTTATCCGATTACATGGCTCTTGCAAATTCCAGAGCCGATGCTGGCAGCAAAAGCGTCAGCGATAGAGATTGCCGAGATGTTTTTGCCTGCTCTGCTTGTGGTAAAAGCTCCGCTCGTCACCAAGTTTGTGATTGCAGTTGTTTCGGTTTCTTCCATCCTGTTCTTTTCCGCGACGATTCCTTGCATTTTGTCCACGGAGATTCCGATTAGTATTCCAAAGCTGCTGGTGATTTGGGTGGAGCGTACGATCCTAACCCTGCTGCTGGTGACCCCTCTAGCTTTCCTGCTTCTGCCATAAGCATGAAAAGAAAATGGACAAATATGGTATGATGATGGCAGGTTCGAACAAGCAGAGGAAAGAGGGGGTAGTCATGTCAGGATTCGGAATATTCTGTGACGTGGTCACGTCAGAGCAGCAACTGCGCGAAATGGTCGGAGAGCCAAGTCGTCTCGTACAGAACAAGGTGATAACCCAACTGGATGACCATAGCCGCAATTATATTGCCCAATCGCCATTTCTCATCATTGCCACAGCAGACAAAGATGGTCATTGTGATGCTTCGCCACGCGGAGATGGGCCTGGCTTTGTTCATGTCATCGATGATCACCATCTCGTCATCCCTGAGCGCCCAGGAAACAAGCGGATGGACACCATCACGAACATTTTGGTCAACCCGCATATTGGGCTTATCTTTTTGATTCCTTCGCTGGAAGAGACGTTCCGCGTGAATGGCAAGGCTTGCATTATTCGCGATGAAGAAATACTGGCGAAGATGGCGGTAAACGGGAAGGTGCCTACGCTTGGGATCGGTGTGAAGGTAGAGGAGTGCTTCGTCCACTGTGCGAAGGCATTTATGCGCTCTGGTTTATGGAAGCCGGAGTCATGGCCGGCAGAGGGGACGACTCCTAATGTCGCACAAATGCTGGCGGACCATGTGAAGCTTCCAGGTGTGACGGCAAAAGAGGTGGCAGAGGGCTTGCAAGACAGCTATACGAAACGATTGTACTAAACTAATAACGTCGAAAGAGAAACGGTAGCCATCCATTCAGCGTGGCTGCCGTTTCGTCATGTTATTCGCGAACAGGATCATCTACCAGCCACCCTGCACCGACTTCACCCCAGTAGTAACACTCCAACGAATACGATTGCATATTCGAATAGCGGATGTGTTCCGGGATAATGAATGCGGGATTTACGCCACCTGTTCCGCCTGTGGGCGTTCCTTTGGTGATTCCGCGGAAAATGACCTTGATATTATAGGTGGGCAGATTGGTCATGCTCCTCAGTCTATTAATAACTCGTTCCTTGAGATCGCCTAGTTCGGTAGCCGCATTGTTTTCCGCTTTTGTGTAAGGCCAAGGATTCTCCGAATGATACTTTTGAATGACGATGACGTATTCATCATATTGACCAGTGTCGCGCCGTTTGTCCAATTGGCCGATCGCTTCATGAATGCGGGCGTTAATTTGTAAATCATCATGCGAGCTGATCGTCTTGATCTCCATCGCAACGCGTTTATTTACTTCTAAAACGTTGGAATGTTCCTCGTCGTCGTCCATCATGTGGACTCTCGCATCGTTGTCGATTTCCTGCTTTTCCAAAAAGTTGTAATCGATGTCAGGATCGTTGTCCTTATCTTGACCGAAATAGGGCGTGATCTCACTTCCAAAAAGACGCTGTGCTTCTTCTAATTCTGTATAGTTCCCACCTGTAACCGAGAAAATGTCCGAAATTTTGGAGTGCAGACTGTAGCTGTACTTCACTTTGTTAAAGTACGACAAGTAGTTTGTCTCGTCAAAAAGTTCATTGATTGTTCCTTCATGCAAATCATTGGTTTTCGCCACATGCTTATTCCACATTCTGCGTGCATCTAACAAGGCTTCATCCCACGTTCCTTGTATGATTGGGGATGATACAGAACTTGTTCCGTTATAATCTGTGTTGTCCAGCTTGGTACCAGCAGCCGCAACAGATCCGTAGTGATCAGCTTCCGCTTCGAGAGCAGGATCGTCATTGATCGGCAGGCTGGTATCCGGAACGTTCGCTTTTACCCGTCCTTGTCGTTGCTGAACCACATGTGTCAGCTCGTGGCCCAGCAGCTGTTGACCGCTTTGCGTCTCCGGCTGATAGGTGCCGGGAGCAAAGTGAATGTCATTCCCTTGGGCGAAGGCAACAGCCCCGATTTGGGAGGCGACAGACGATTCAGGGTGAATCTGTACATCTGAAAAATCAGTGCGAAAAGCCTTCTCCATTTTGGCTTGGACGGAATCGGGGAGTGAGCGACCGCTGCCAGAAGAGAGATTCTCCGATTTTTGCAAGGGAGTCCTCGATAACATGCGCTGCACAGCCTGATTGCCAAGAGTCTTTTGCAGAGAAAGGATGTGGGAAGAGTGACTCTGCTTTCTTTGGACCTGGCTCGGCTGGAGCATGGGCCTGGAAACAGGTGCTTTCGTTTTTTCATGAGTCGCATCCATAGATGGCTTGCTAGATTCATAGCGTCGCATGATTACACCTCCTCTGCTTTTGTCACGTCCAATTGAACGGGTTCCTTTTGCTGTGCTTGATAAAAATAGAGATACAGATACGGATCGACCAAATAACTCGTGATAGCTCCAGTACGGTTAGAATACGTGGTGGACGTCTTGGGTAAAATCGCAGATTTGCTGTCGAGCTCGTTCCGATCTTCTTTGACGATAGAGATGACCTGTGGGTGATATACGTGGACGGCCGTGACAATCTGCTTGCTAGGATGTCCTGATGCTAGTTCAAGTGTAAAAGCCATGTTCAGGTCACGATAGGTAAGTTTTTGAGACGATAAGGTGGCCTCATTTGCTGGTGGAGCTTCGGGTACTTTTTGATCGGTGGTAGGAGTGCCAGCTTCTTCTACTTCCTTCGGCGCGTCGTCGTCGGGCTTGCCCATAATCTCTTCCAGCTTGCTTTTGGAGATGCCGATGAATCCCGGCAAATAAATACGTCCTTCGCGGAAATACCCCTTGTACAACGGCAAGTCTTCCTTGTCGTAGAGCACCCCGATGCCGTCGTAGGCACCTACCCGAAATTGCCCTTGATACAACAGAGCGTCTTCGGCAGAACGAAGCTCTCCCGTTCCGTGATAATGCCCTTCGGCAAAGCCGCCTTTATACAGCGTTACGCCACTAGCATCACGAAGCTCGCCCTGCCCGTGATACACACCCAGCAAAAAATCACCTTGATAGATGATGCTGCCACTGGTGGAGAATTTGGTTCCGGCTCCATTGAAGTGCCCATTTCGAAAATACCCTTCATACGCGAGCTTGCCATCCCGATCAAAAAAACTTCCGGTTCCATTGTATCTACCGTCCACAAATTGCCCTTTGTACTGTACGAGCCCGTTTTCATAGTAATCGGTACCTTCACCGCCGTAGAAGCCATTGTCTAACAGTCCGTCGTAGAGCAGCTTTCCATCCTTTGTAAAAAGCCTGCCAGATCCGTTGTACACGCCGTTTTTAAAAGCGCCCTCGTATTTGATTGCGCCGTTTGTGTACAATTCCTGACCGGCTCCATTGAGCTTCCCGTTTTTGAATTCTCCCTGAAAAACGACTTGCTGGTTGTCGTTGTACAACGCTCCCTGACCAGCGTAAACGCCATTTTCATACCCGCCTTGATAGACGAGAACGCCTTTCCGGTATCCTTTGCCTAAGCCTTGTGGAGTGCCACTTTTGAACTCGCCGTTGTAAAGGAGCTTCCCATTGCCGTCATAGAGCTCGCCTTTTCCGTCATATAAACCATTTACGAGCTGGCCATGATAAATCATTGTGCCGTCTGGATTGTAGATGATCGCCAGACCCGTGTCGGAAATCTGCTGATTTGGAGTTTTTAAATGAATGACGATGGGACGCTGCAAATAGCGGTTAAGCGCATCGGGAGGATTGATGAACAGGAAGTAGATCAGGACAAGGAGGAATAGTCCTGTCAAAATGAGAAAGCGTTTGGCGATGTAAAAACGCCCGATATGCACGTAATCGTTGAGTGAAGTTTCATTTTTGGCGAACAGTCCGGCAATGCCGTTCTTGATCCAATCGAGGGCTTGCTTGGGGAGGGCGGCTCCTTTTTTTATCCAATCCTGCCCCCATTTTTTGAGCGGATTGGTAAGAGGGTCGACAATCGTTTGTTCCGTTAGCTTTTGGAGTTGCTTGTCCATATCGTTTCCTCCCTATCTGTCAGGGAACCTGAATTGTCGCTTGACCGGGGTTCGTGATCTGGATGACGCCACCCCAGCTGCACATGAGCTTGGAGGTTTGATTGAGGGCAGGCATGTTGGCGACGAGAACAGTAGGAGAGCCAGGAACCCAAGGGGCGGCGGTGACAGGGACGCAGGGGACAGGAGTGAAAACGCCCAGCTTCGCCGCTGTGGCTGCTGCGACCTGAGGGTTGGACATCGTATTGCACATCCCGAATGGAAGGACATTTACCATCGGTTTATTGTCCATGATGGTTGCGATCGGCATACTGGTTGTGACACGGTTCACCGGGAGCACCATGAGTGAGCTGGGAGCTGCGCCGAAGCTGCACTGCAGCATGGCTCCTCCGCAGACGAGTTGTCCCATGAAGCCAACTCCTTTGTATAAGTCATCTGGTAAGATATTGAAAATCAATCTGTATAGTAGTATAAATGTCAAATAGAGAAGATGTATAGCGAAATTTGTAATTTTTAGTATAATGTTGCTTGGCATCATTTTCGAAAATACGCTTTCGAAAGATGGGAGAACCGCAAACGATGGGAAATAACAAGAAGTATTCCTGGTTGACCGGACTGCTGATTGTGTTTGTTGGGATCGGCATGCTGCTTGTTTGGAACGTGGATAGAAGCGGGAAGCAGGACGTACCGTTTCAAGGGATCGACAGCATCGCGGTCAATAGTCAAAAGGATGTCGTCCTCATAGCGGATGGACAACAAAAGCTGACTAGCCTGTACCCCGATCGGTCGCTAAGGTACCAGCAAGTACTGGAGCAAAATCCAGAAGAGGGCTTGGAAAATTTCACAGAGGTAGCCATCGACGAAGAAGGATATGCTTACGTGCTGATCACAAAGCTCGATAGCTTTGGTTTGCGGACCGTATCCGAGAGAATCGTGCGAATGTCGCCAGATGGAGAAATCGTACAAGTCGTGTATGAAGATTCATACGGAGCAAACAGCTCGTACAAGCGAATTGGCAAGGTACGCTCCCTGCAAGTCGCGAAAGATTGTCTTTATTTTTATGTTTATCAACACCCTGAAGTGATTGCCTATCAATTTGTACCCTCTGATTCACCCCCCACACAACTCTATCAAATCCAATTGCCTAATGAAGTATACGTCAATGAAATCACAGGAGTAGACCCGCAGCATACCTATGTCACTACCAAGCGCGGAGAGGTTTTCCAAGTCGACGTTCCCCTAGGGAGCCGGGAAGCTCAAGTGAAAGGTCCGCTCTACATTCACTCCGAACGGTCCGAAAAGAATCATACCGTCCCTAATCATGTAAAAGTGGGACCAGCAGGTCGTCTCCTTTTCTACAATTCCGATCAAAATGTCATAGAACGCTTCGATCCCACACATCCAGATGAAATCGCCTTGATGGTGCCTTCCAAAACATTCGAGCAGATCAAGTCGAGCGATAGCAGTGCCTTAACGGCGTTTGCTGTAACCCCCAATTATGAGTTCGTAGTGGCCACTGATAGTCAGCTCGCCTTCTTGGATCAACAAGGAAATGTGATGATCAAGCTCACTTCTCCGTCTGTATCCGAAAAAGACCGCTTGAAGGAATGGACATGGTGGACAGGATTGGGAGTGGAAATTCTCCTGTTTGGTGTCATTCAGTTTCTGCTGTTTCGCCTCTTCCGGATTCCATTGATTATCAAGCAAACGATCGTGATAGCCCCACTTGTTGTTGTCCCCGTATTCCTTCAACTGGAGGGAACGAAGCTGACCTTTTCGTTTATGGAGCAGGAAAATCAGACGGATCTTCGCCTCCAAGCTTATGTTATTTCTACTCTGATCGAAGGGGACAAGCTGGATGGAATCAACGGAGCCATTGATTACATGAATGCGGATTATCAAGCAGTACAGACCGAACTGAAAAAACTGGAGGTCCCAGATGATGTGCATGTGAACAGGGGGCTTTACAAAACGATTTACAAATACAAAGATGGCGAATTATTTCTCATGATGGATGACAATGACAGCGCAGAAGTGTTTGAGAATGTGCCCATTGATGACGAGTTCCGCAGTGTGGTCATGAAGCGGGAGATCGTCTCCGGTAAAGCACAGGATCGGACAGGCTACTGGATGTACGCGATGGCCCCGATATACAACTCCTCCGGTAAACTATCCGGTGTGTTGGAGTTGGGCAGAGAAATGAACGGGGTCCGCATACAACACAACGAAATGTCCCGTGAGCTCGGAAAAGGCGCTGCGCTGGTCTGGTCGATTTGTGCGAGTCTATTTTTCCTTTTCTCGTGGCTGACATACCGAAATATCCGCAATCTGCAAACGAACGTCTCCGATATGGGAAAAGGCGACTACAGTGTGGTGGCGAGGGTTCGCTCCATGGATGAAATTCAAAAGCTGGCAGAAAGCTTCAACCAAATGGCGAAGCGCATTCGTCAGTACATCTCGAATATCACGAGGATGAGCGAGGCGAACAATCGCTTTGTGCCGCAGCAGTTTATCCATTTTCTCGGGAAAGAAAGCATACTCGACGTGGAGCTGGGTGATCAGGTGGAGCGGGAAATGGCGATTATGCGGATGAGTCTGCAATCGTTTCATGCCATCTCTCATCGTCTGCGACCAGAGACGACCTTCCGCGTCATCAATGCGTTTCTCAAGCGCTTTGCTCCGATTGTGAACGAGAATCAAGGGATGATTACCGAATATCTCGATCCCGGGGTGCTTGCTGTTTATCCAAAAGAGGCGAAGGACGCGTTGGATGCGGCCGTACAAATGCGACGTACGTTATCGGACTATAACGAGCAACGGGCGGAAAAAGGGTACGATCCGATTGAATTGCGAGTTGCTCTGCATCACGGTCCGCTGATGCTCGGAATTATTGGCGAGGCGACGCGGTTAGAGGCTGCGATTATATCGGATCACGTCCGCGTGGTGGAGAAAATGGAAAAGATGGCGGAAACGCTCGGAGCCTGCATCCTGATGTCCGATTCGCTGTTTGCCGAGATGGGAGAGAGCACGCCGTACCGATATCGTGATTTAGGCTGGGTGCATATTGAGGGAGAGGCTCAGCCAATGCATTTGTACGACGTCTACGAGGGGGATACTGACCAGATTCGTGCGTACAAGGAGGAGACGAAGGAATTGTTTGAGCAAGCGATTGCGATGTATCAGAATGGGAGGTTTCACGATGCACGCTCTGCTTTTCTGTCCGTCATCAAGCAAAACCGCTGGGATCAGGCGGCGCGACAGTATTTCTACTTATGTGACGAATACGCACAAAAAGGGGCCGAACAAGATTGGTCTGGCGAGTTGAAAATATCGTAGGAGCGGTGAAAAAGCGAAATGAATAGTCCCGAACCGAATCACAACCAGTGGAACTATTACGAAGAAATGCTTCGATGGCTGGATATTCATCTGATGCGCTTGCTGGCCATGCGAGCACAGCAGGGGGATGATTATCCGCTTGATCAAATGAGGGGGGTGATTGTCACAGAGGAAGAAGTCGTGCAATTGCTCGAGGCAGTCCCGCCAGCAACGCAGTTATGGGAAGCTTTCTCAGAGCGGGTGGTAGCATGCGAGGAACGACTGGATGCCCTGCACATGCAAGAAGCAGGTAGCGTACCGATTCTGGCAGTGACAGAGGCTTTTTCGCTCAATCGCTTCGAGTTGGGATGTTTATTTCTTTGCCTGGCAGTCGAGCTGGATCGGAAGTACGAGAAGCTGTTTGGCTACCTCCTTGATGATATTACGTGCAAGTCACCTACTCCCGAATTGGCGATGCAGCTATTTTGCCAGACAGCTACTGAGAGAATAGAGGCATGGACAGCGTTTACGCAAAAAAGCAAGCTGGGCCAGTTGCTGCTCTTTACCGAGGCGGACATGGGTGGCAGCGGCTCCTGGCTCTCTCGGCCGTTAAAGCTGGATGAACGTATGCTGCACTTTTTGACGACAAGGGATGGAGGTGATGCCAGTCTGCCGCCTTGGCTATTGTGGAGCTTGCCAGATCAAGAGTTGGAACCATTAGTAGGGGAGAGCGCGATTCATTTGCAGGAGCGCTTTGAAACATTGTGGGAAACAGCAGGAGCAGATTCAGAGCGGCTTCTCCTGCATTTGCATGGTCCGACTGGCGTTGGCAAAAGGCATCGCGTTAAGCATTTGTTTCATCGTGTCAGGCGGCCGGTGCTGTTCGTCGATGCAGAGCGCTTGATCCGCGAGGAAGCTTTTTCACGAAGATTACAGCAGGTATTGCGGGAGGTGCAGCTGCGTCAGGGTGTGCTGTGCTTGCATCAGTTCGAGGTTTTTCTGACAGAAGAGGTACAAACAGCTGGGCGCAAGCAGCTGGTGATGGATGAACTCGAAAGCTTTTCAGGACCCATTGCCATTGTGGCGAAAAGTCAATGGAAGCCGGAAAACGCTCTGGAGAAGCGGATTTGGCTGGAAATGGAGGTGCCTAGTCCAGATGAAACGGAAAGGAGGCGATTATGGGAAACGGGCAGTGCAGGCATGAGCTTTTCTCAAGAGATTGATGTAGGCGTTTTAGCAGGGAAATTCAAGCTGAATGCCGGGCAAATCAACCAGGCGCTTCATCGAGCAAATCAGATGGCGATGCAGACGAAAGACAGGATCATTACGAAAACGCACCTCCATGAAGCTTGCTTCCTGCAAATGAGACATGCGCTAGAAAAGCACGCTTCTCGATTGAGACCCAAATACCGCTGGGAAGATCTGATTTTGCCTGAGGAGCAACTGACTTTGTTGCGAAACGCCTGCAATCAGGTGACCTATCGAAATGTCGTTTTGGGAGAGTGGGGCTTTGGCCGAAAGCTCTCTTATGGCAAGGGTGTCAGCATGTTGTTTGCAGGTCCTCCGGGTACTGGCAAGACGATGTCGGCGGAAGTCGTGGCAAACGAACTGGGTCTGGAACTTTTTAAAATTGACCTGTCGCAGGTGATCAGCAAGTACATTGGGGAGACGGAAAAAAACCTCCACCACATTTTCTCAGAAGCGAGAATTGGTAATGCCATCCTCTTCTTCGATGAAGCCGATGCCCTTTTTGGCAAGCGCTCAGAAGTGAAAGATTCGCATGACAAATACGCGAATGTGGAAACGGCCTACTTGCTGCAAAAGATGGAGGAGTACGAAGGCGTCTCCATTTTGGCGACAAATCTCCTACAAAATTTTGACGAGGCCTTCATGCGCAGAATTAACTACGTGGTGAAGTTTCCTTTTCCCGAACCGTTCTATCGCGAAGAAATATGGCGCAGCATGTTCCCAGCCGATACGCCGAGAGCTGCTGACATCGATTTTGAGTTTCTCGCGTCCAAGCTGCACATAGCTGGGGGCGGGATCAAAAATGTGGTTCTCGCAGCCTCTTTCTTGGCTGCATCGGAAGGCACACCCGTTTCCATGAGTCATTTGATTGCGGCTGCAAAGCAGGAGTTGAAAAAGACGGGTAAGCTGCTATTGAAAGAGGATATAGGGGAGTATGCGTGATTTTACAAAATTAGATAAAAATTCATGTAAAACCATTAATTTGAATGTTATGATAAGTGTATTCTGTCAAATAATGTCGAGGTGAACGGGTATCAGCCAGTACACCGCCATTGCTGAAGTAGGAGAGACACTGCTTGCTCTTTTGCGAAAAGAGATGACGCCGGAGCCGATTAGCCAACCGGAGTTGATTGGTCTAAGCTCGCCTGCTCAGCCAGGAGATTTGGCGTTAGCCTTGTTTTTATACGATATCCGGGAAAGTCAGGAGAGGCAGCACATGATGATCAGTGAAGGTACTGATCAGTTGCGATATCCCCCAATGACGGTCAATCTATCCTACATATTGACCGCCCATTCCCCAGCAGAACAGCATACCCGCATGCTGGACGAGCATCGCATCCTCGGGCGTGCCATGCAGGTTCTTTACGACAACGCCATTTTACGTGGCGATCAGCTTCAAGGCTCCCTTGCCAACATGGATACAGAGCTTCGTGTCGTCGTGGAGCAGCCTCCCGTTGATAAACTCATCCAACTCTTTCCACATGTTCCGTACAAGCTATCCATCGGCTACTCGGTAGGGCCGGTTCATATCGATTCAACCCGAGTTCGTTCAACGAAGCTCGTACTGGAACGGGATATTCGCATACGAGGGGAAGGTCGTGGTTAATGGATCAGCATTTCCAGGTGCGCATTCGTTCCGTCTTCTCGTATGCCGTCCGTCTGGTGGACATGTATACAAGAGGAGCCCCTTTTCGCTCGAGCTTGTCTGTTCGCTTGGCGAATCATCCACAAGTACCTGTATGCAAAGGGGACGGATGGTATATCTTTTCGGACTTGCCTGATGGGATTTACAGGCTCACCATAAGCAGCCAGGAGTATATGGATCACTCTGTGTCCTTCTCCGTCATCACTGGGAGCACATCTTACACGGAGTCCATCATTTACTTGCATCCGAGTCCAGCCTATCCATTCCGGGCAGGAGACTCCCTTGTTCGAGGGAGAGCTTGCGTGGAGGATGGTTCCCCAGCTGGCGGAGCCTATGTGCAGGCCGTCATCTCGTATGAGCGAGATGCCCCGGTGAGATTGGCCGAGGGCGCTGACAAAGAGGCCACGGAGTTAATCGTAGCCAGTAAAAAGGGTCAAGTCGATTTGGCGGACGCTTTTCTTCTCGAAACACCCACATCCAAAGGGACGATCATTCGTTTTGCAAGTCCCCCAAAAGGTCGGGTTTATCCCTTGACCGAACCTCTTTCTTTTGCCTACCCAAGAGGCACTGTCTTACTCCCACTGCTCGAAACGTACTGCGACGACGGAGGAGAATTCGTAGTTGCCCTTCCGTTGTTTCTAGAAAAAACTCATGCTCTTATGAAAATTGAAGTGCGGCGGGAAGAAGCCGCTGGTTTTGCCGAGCTTTCCATTCAAGCAGGCACGACCCAATCCATAGGTATCATCCAAATGAACAGACCCAAATAGGGTGATCCGGCAGTTGTTTGGCGTCGGTCCATGACATCCTGCTGCCTGATTATAGAGCAAGACTCACGCATCAAAACGGCTTTTTTGTAAGTGGTAAAGCAAGTGATGAAATTAATCGGAGGGAGGGACTGATTGCAGGTTTCTGCTGCTGATACATGCGGAACTCTCCAATCAGGTTACGATGCCAGAGTACTTATCACCAGGGGTGTATGTCGAGGAGTTTGATAGCGGCCCCGTTCCCATGGAGGGAGCGAGTACGAGCACGGCAGGTTTTATCGGGTTGGCCCAAAAAGGCCCCGTTGCGGGATTGCCTGAGCTGATTACAGGTGTCAATGATTTCCGCAAGTTGTTCGGTTCCTATTTGTCTGAAAATGCATTTGGCGAATACCGCTATCTTGCCTATGCGGTGGATCACTTCTTTCTGAATGGAGGCTCCCGCTGCTATGTGATGCGGGTAGCGCCAGCAGATGCGAAGCCGGCATCCAATGAAGGCAACAGCGAAGAAGCTGTCCTACGGATTACGGCAAAAAATCCGGGGGCATGGGGAAATCAGATCCGCGTAAATTTGATTCCGTCGAGCAAGGCAAAAACGCAGATTTACGAGCAGCTAGGCGAGGCTCCTAAGTACCGTGTGAAAAACAGTGCAGGCTTTCAACCAGGCGATGTCGTTTCTTTCTATGATGGTGAAACCAAACAGTACATTGAAGTAGTTTCATCCCAAGACAATGTGATTGAGCTGTCGGCTGTGCTTACAGGAGACGTCATCGATAACAATCTACTACCGGTCAAAATTTTGTCTACATGCGAATTCACAGTGCAAGTCTTCTACAGCGATGAGGCCGAAGAGTTCGACAAATGCTCACTCAATGTCTCTGCTGCCAATCATGTAAGCAAGCTGCTGTCCAAGAGCAATATCGTAGAGGTCGAAGCCGGTACTGCCCCAGCGAGCCCAGAAGTCATCCCACCTTTTAGCGTCATTTCAGGGATGGCAGAAGAAACCCAATCCGAGGGTGGAAAGACGGAATTCGGTCTGTATCAAATCTCTTTGGCAGGAGGCAGCGACGGTTCTGTCGCCAATCTGTCAGCGGGCGAATACATGGGAGAGGATCATGGGCCGGGAAAACGTACGGGAATCCAAGCCTTCATCGATAATGACGAAGTGAGCATTATGGCCATTCCTGGCGTGACAGACCCAAATGTACAGCTCGCGCTTGTGGCTCATTGCGAAAACTTGAAAAGTCGCTTCGCCATCCTCGATATCCCACGAGACAAGAAAAAAGTAAGCGATGTGTTGACGCATCGCAATATTTTCGATACGCAATACGCTGCCATCTACAATCCTTGGCTGCAAGTGTTCGATCCGCTGGACAAGCGCAACATCTACATTCCACCATCAGGCTCCATGGCTGGTATTTACGCGCGCTCGGACAATACTCGCGGCGTCCACAAGGCCCCGGCAAACGAGGTCGTGCGCGGTTGCACAGGCCTGGATTGCCAGTACAATACGGGCGAGCAGGATATTTTGAATCCAAAGGGAGTCAACCTGATTCGCGCGTTTACAGGTCAAGGAATTCGCGTCTGGGGTGCTCGCACAATGTCATCTAATGGGCTATGGAAGTACATAAACGTACGCCGCCTGTTCATTTTCCTCGAACAATCGATCAAAAACGGGACAAACTGGGTGGTATTTGAGCCGAATGACGAGAGGCTGTGGGCCCGCGTCCAACGCACGATTGATTCTTTCCTGACGCGTGTCTGGCGAGATGGCGCGTTGATGGGCTCAAGCCCACAGGAAGCCTTTTACATTCAAATCGGCAGAAGCACGATGACACAGGATGATATCGACAATGGCAGATTGATCTGCGTGATTGGAATAGCACCTGTCAAACCAGCAGAGTTCGTCATCTTCCGTATTACGCAAAAAACATCCGATCAGCAATAATTCACGGCGAAAAACGGTGTGAGGAAAGGGGTACAGTATGGCAGATCGCAAGGATCCATACCGCAAGTTTCGGTATCGGGTAGAGATGGACGGCATTCAGCAGGCAGGCTTTAGTGAGGTGTCGGGTTTTGATGCGTCTGTGGACGTAGTCGAGTATCGCGAAGGCAATGAGGTAATTACACCGCGCAAGCTCCCGGGCTTGGCGAAGTACGGGAATATCACGCTGAAATGGGGCGTGACGGATTCAATGGATTTGTACAACTGGATGCAGGACACCATCCAGGGCAAGGTCGCACGCAAAACGGTAACGATCATTGCCATCAATGAAGCCGGGGAAGATGTCGCTACATGGAAGGTCATCGAAGCATGGCCGACCAAATACACTGCGCCTGATTTTAACGGGACGTCCTCAGAGGTAGCGATTGAGCAGTTGGAAATTGCCCACGAAGGAATGACACGCACGAAATAATAGAAGATCCCGACGCCAAAGAGTGGCAAGGAAACGACTTTTCTTTGTCACTCTTGCTGGCCTAGGGTGATGAGGAGGATGGCACCATGGCATTTAAAACGGAATATGAATTCGAGCTCCCACGCGGCTATGTGGATGAAGAAGGAAACTTGCACAAGCGGGGAGTCATGCGCTTGGCGACGGCTGCCGACGAAATTTTGCCGATGCGTGATCCGCGTGTCCAGCAAAATCCTGGCTACTTGACGATTATTTTGCTGACGAGAGTGATTACCAAGCTGGGAGATGTACGGGGAATTGACACAAGAGTGGTGGAAAGACTGTTTACCGCTGATCTCGCGTACCTGCAAAACCTGTACAGACAGATTAATGAATTGGACAGCTCGATGTTCAAGACATCTTGCCCGAAATGCGAGCATGAATTCCAGGTAGATATGGCTTTTTCAGGGGCGCTGGAGGGAGTATGAGTGGGTATCCCATCGACAAGATCTATGAAGAAGCCGCCTTCATCGCCTACTATTTTCACTGGCCACATGACGAGATCATGTCGATGGAACACAAGGAACGGCGGCGCTGGTGTGAAGAGATATCTGCGATTAACCGCAAGCAAAATGACGAACCCGAAAATGTTTTTGATGTGTTCAAGCGGAGGTGATTCTGGTGTTCGCCAATGAGAATCCGTATTACACCAACCTCCGATTTCGTGTGGAATTTCTTCCGTTTGGATTGGAGATGGATGGCATCTGGGTCGCCGGATTTAGTGAAGTGTCCGGACTGGCCGTCGAAACAGAGCTGGAGGAGTACCAAGAGGGCGGCGTGAATCATTTCGTCCACAAGCTGCCGAAACGCAGCAAGTTTCCCAATCTCGTCTTCAAACGAGGGTTTGTGAGATCAAACGAGCTGTGGAGATGGTATGAAGAGTTCCACTTTGGCCCGCCAGAAAAGCGCAAGCGCAAGCAGGGAGCGATCATTCTGATGGACCCAAACGGAAATGATGTGGGGGCTTGGGCATTTGAAGGCGCTTATCCGGTCAAGTGGGTTGGACCGGAGTTCCGGGCCTCGCATGGAGAAGTGGCCATCGAGACATTGGAAATCGTGCACCACGGCTTAAAGTCGTATTTTTAAGCCGTATCCTGTCTTCAAGGAGCAAAAGAAACGATGATAACGATCAAGGCGCTCCCACCTTCACGTCGTCCATCACTGCTGCCAAGGGCGTCTAGCCAAGGCTTTGCACAAAGCATCATGCAGAAGTATCGGCACGAGGAAGGTCGCGATCCAGACCACCTTGCTTTGATCCATCGTGATTTTTCGCCGAGTATCGGAGGGCAGGAAAACCACTTTCATCAAACTTTCCTACATGTGCGCATGCAAGTACAAGTGGACTCCTACCTCGGATTGAATCGAGAAATGTTGCCGAACGGACAGGCTGGTTTCCCATGGCCAAAAGAGCGTGCGGTGATCACGCAAGCATCGGGATCAGGACGAAAAGTACAACGAACTACTTTGATACATGAGCTTTTTCGGAAGTGGGAGTCATTCAAATTAATCGAGAAGGTTTCCCTGCCTCGGATCACGGTTGTCTCAAATGGGAGAGATAAATATCGTTGGTCCAGCTATGTTCAGTCTTCGGCACTTGAAAAATCGCTGTCGCAGGGGCGGTTCATTGAGCAGACAAACACGGTCAATTTTGCTTCGCCTCTTTTGAAAGCAATTGTTTCAGACAGAAAGGAAACCTATGTTTCGCCGGAGTTTTTGGTACACACGGTGCGAATGGGTGATCCTGGTGGACGCAAGAGCATGCAAAATGCACGTGAGCGGATACGGCTAGAATCAGCGACAAAAATAGACGCGATCTCGAAATCACGTGTTAAAGCGACGCGTTCTGAAGTAGGCCGATTCGAACGGTTTGGGATTCGCCATTTTTGGCAGTTGATCAGTAGCGGGATGGAATCACAGATTGGGACGTGGTCTTTTCCTATTTTGCTAAAAAGAGCAGAAGGACGGGCTGCGAGCTCTTTTTTGGATCGCTTGGAGTGGACGGAAAAAGCAGGAATTGGTGGCAAAGATATCACTAGACTAATCGTTCATGAAAGTGAAAGTACACGTTGGTCCGTAGCTTCCCAGCAGACTGAGCTTTGGGGGCGTTGGTGGGAAAGCCTGAGTCTGTACTGGCAGAAAAGTCGAGGAACATGGCTACCAAGGACAATGAATGCGCATCCAAGTCTACGTGTTTTACAGCCGATTGTTTTCGCGAGAAGGCGGCAACATCCGCAAGCAAAAAGCGAGTGGATGCTAGAAATGCTGTCTGAAGTTTCTTCTAGCCCATTGGGACTGAAGATATTTCAGAGCAATGAGCTGTCGAAGATGTTCTCGTCCGTATTGCCTAGCATGTTTCATCGAGCTGATGCTGGTCGGACCAAACAGCAGGCTGTAAGGGAACGGTTCAAACAGCTGTTCCATTTGGCTCAACAGTTTTCGAAGGCAGAAAGTGAACGTGGGCAAGCAGTGCTTGTTTCTCGACAGAGGTTGAAGCAGATAGAAAGCAGGCGGGAAGAACAGTCGAGTGCCTTGTCGCATTGGTTGCGCCAGTTTGTCATAAGTCGAGAGCGACAAGCAACCGTGCTTGCATCTCGGGTGGAGCAGGAGCAGCCAAGTAGCATTACATTTCACACGTTGCAACTGCTGCTGCCTTTCGCATCTATCGCAAATAGGAATCAGCGGACATACGCGTTATTTCAACAACTGACATTACAGGAAGCCAGGTTGAACGAGATTGTCCGGGAGCAGTCCATTCTCTTGAGATCGAGCCATGAGAAAACTCATTTTCGCAAAACGAGCATGATCCCGGTTGTCTCCCGTGCTTCGTATCAGCAGCTTGACATGCTACAGCATAAGTGGTGGACGGGTTTGTCACTACACGTTTTGCACCCTGTGCTAGGGCTTCCGTTTCCATTGCAAATGACACATGTCACAGATAGGACCCGAACAGTTCCGCTTCTCTCGCAGTCAGTTGTCAGGAATTCGATCGCAGCTTATTGGCGACAGAGCTCCAAGTCTGCCAACGCCCCTGTTTTCTTTGAAAAACGAGGATGGTTGAACCAACCTTGGATCAAGGAATATCTTAAAACTCATAACGAAATCGAGCGCGGGCCAGTTGGTATAAATAGTACTGTACGATTTGAATGGAATCGCTTCGTGCCTGTCTTCCATACGAATCGCCAACTCTGGCAAACGTTACAGAATCAAATCGTCAGTTCTACCCAACACGAGACGAACAGGAAGTCTGTAATGGCGTGGGTGCATCTTCAACAGATTGCGGCAAAAAAGCTCAGAGTAAGGGAGCTCCTTGCTACTAACACTCATGCGCCAAGGAACCTTCCGTATGAGCTGGAGAAACAATCTCCATATGCTGAAGACATCTCCCAACCATTTTTCCAGTCAACTATTCATTTTCTGCAAAATAAGCGAGTTTACCAGCTTTCATACGAGACGGAACGTCAGCTACTGTCGTTCCAGGGTAAGAAAAACAAGCGAGTAGATGCCGCTTTCTTCAAGAATCAAGAAAAGTTCAGCCTACCAGGACGAAAAGCGACGATCTCGATGGTATACGAGCATGAACATAGACCAATACGGCACACCGTCTTCCTAAAAAATCAATGGAGTACAAGTCGAGCATTCTTGCAAACTCATCGTCATGATCGGGATGTAGTTTCCCTCAGGTTGAGCGTCTTTGGTTCTACAATGCTTCGTGCAACTGAGTGGATTGGACTTGAAGGAACAGAACATCAGCGATTGTACATTACGTCTGCGAAGCCGTTTTCTATCAGAGAGGACGTCCCTGACAGGAACTCATTGCGACGAATAGCTGCTGGATGGAGTGCGGAACTAGGACTCACGATCCTCTTGCAAAAAAGCGCGAAGCAGGCAGCAATGAGCGAGTTTGCAAAGGTAGGCCCCATTAGTACAAGCGGGAAAGCTCCTTCGAGCAGTGAAAAGCAATCGAATGATCAGCTAAGGTCTCGCAAGGACGAAAGCCGTCTATCCCGTGAAAGCCGCAACTCCCGTTTCTTCCAGCAGACATCCAGCTTGTGGACAAACTCCGTTGCTCTACGTGCTCGCCCCTATCTGCAAGTCCTTCAAGTCATGGAGCAAATCAGAAAGGCTATCCAGACTGATTTCCGGACGGAAACTTATGTCCAAAACCATCACTCACTCGCGACTGTTCTGAATCGTCACGATGCACAAATGGTTGTTCAGAAACAATGGGGATCACCCTCTAGTCTTGTGCACGGTCAAAGCATGGGGGTGCTCGACAGTTTCATGCATGCGAGTGGAAGTAGACGTACAGCAGAGCGACTACCACGAAAAGGTCGAGTCAACAGCTTGGAGCCAGTATCTCACCACCATCCAATCGGCTCCGTTCCATTCGCCAGAGAAAAATCCATTGATTTTGTCATGGACAGATTGAGTTCCAGACAGCATAACCGCCGTAGCCGTTTTCACCAAACGAGCCATGAACGGATTCTGACGGTCACTCAGATGGCGCAGGCGATCAAACGGCTAACGAGTGATAAGACTCAAGAGGTAGAAGTTCGAGACGCCGCTAGGCTTACGCCGCTGCAAAAACCAGGAATATTCAACCTGACGTCAACAACACCAATGGCGGCGGAAAAAGTGGAACATGCGAAAAAAGCTACATCCCTAACACTTATGCCAAAGCCAATGCTTGCGATGGCGAAGCAGTCGCCACTCCTGCAAGCTTTGCAACAAGCTCAAAGAGCGCCTGGAGAATCCGAGCAGTTCTCCTTGTCCGAAAACGCAACCCATATTCATCGACGAGCGCCACGCACAGAAGAGAGCCATGCAAGTCCTGCTACTACTGCTCAGTCGCCGCCGTCCATGGAGTTTCTGCGAAAAAGCATTCAGCCTCAAGAAACCGCAGTGCAGCAGACGACAACACTTCCACTCCAACGACAAATCGATCTACACATGCAAGAGAGGGCTGGTAATCAGACGTCGTTATCCCCACAAGAGGTAGATCGATTGATGGATAAAATGATGAAGGAGCTGGACAAGCGCCTCACTCAAGAGCGGCAACGACGAGGTTTATAAGCAGGAACGGCCGCATTCGCAGACGACTATTTCTTCGGTAAAGAGAGGCAAAATCCAATGATGGGTCAGGAGAAAAAGGCCAAAATTTTAGTGGATCGCAACGGGCAAGGAGACTTCAAGGAGAGTATTTCCGTTCTCTTTAACCCTTCGGAATACAAGGTGGATGCTTCCAATAACTACTCGTGGCAAAAGATATTGGGGCAATCGGTACCAGTCGGGATGTACACGAGCGGTGATATCGAGACATTATCGGTCGACTTGTTTTTTGATACATACGAAGCGGGAGTGGATGTGCGTGCATTCACCAATCAGGTGCTGGGACTGATGACCGTAGAAAAGAAGATCAGTACGCCGCCGATCTGCAAATTCGTCTGGGACAGCTTTCAATTCACCGGTGTGGTCGAAAAGGTTTCGCAGCGGTTTACGATGTTTCTCGATCAAGGGACACCAGTACGAGCCACGTTAGGGGTCACCTTTAAAGGCACGAGTGTGAAAAAGTCCGCGGACGATATCGGAGCCGCAAAAGAAAAAGTCGCACAACAAACGGTCAACCAAGGAGACCAGCTGTATTTGATGGCGTATCGCTCGTACAGTGATGCATCGAAATGGCGAAACATTGCGAACGCCAATCAAATCGACAATCCCAGACTTCTAAAACCGGCTACTACCATGCATGTGCCACTTGTGAGGTGACGAAGGAATGAGCGAATTGAAATTGACGACAGACCGCCACTCCTTCGATGACCTACGCCAAACGTACAACAACTTTCATTCCCCAGCCTTGGAAATACTCGTTGGAGGGAAAAAGCTGATCAGCCAGGTAGGTGTCGCCATTACCAAAGCAACGATCAACTCCAGCTTGGACGGCAAAGCCGATACGTTCTCGTTTTCGGTAACCAATGCTTTTGATACGGCAGCGTGGGAATTTCGCTGGGCAGATGACTATTTGGTTCCTGGCAACGAAATCGAAATTCAGTTGGGCTACGGAACCGAGCTTTCGAGTCTCTTTTACGGGCATATTACAGCCGTTTCGTTTGCATGCGAGGAGACGCCTACTATTACGGTAAAAGGGATGGACAAATCGTTCCTGCTTATGGTGGATAACAAGTCTACCTCCTGGAATAAAAAGAAATACAGCGATGTCGTGAAAGAGCTGGGCCAAAAATACGGCTTGTCGACGCATGTGGATGATACGGTTCAGACAATCGAGACCATTACAAAGACGGTCTCCGAGACTGACTTTCAATTTTTAAATCGTCTCGCAAAAATTTGTAACTACGATTTTTTTATCGTCGGGAAGAACTTGTATTTCCGTAAGCCGCTGAGCAACATGACGCCGGTCCTCACCTTGATTTGGGGAGTTTCCTTGCGCAGCTTTTCCGTAGATGTCAACATTGCTTCCCAAGCTTCCTCCTATACGGTGCGATGGGTAGACAAGGACAAATCAACGGTGCTCCAGGAAGCAAAAGCAACGAGTACAGATATCGGGAAGCTCGGGACCAATTCGAAGACAAGCGCTGATCTGCTGAAAGCAATCGGTGATTATTTTGATAAATACGAGTCGACGAAAAAACTGGACTCACCTGAGGAAATAAAAGCGGTTGCCAAGGCACGCTTAAATCAACTCGCTATGAATCTTCTCGACGGAAACTGTGAGGCAGTCGGTCTGCCAGAAATTCGTGCTGGACGCTATATCAAGCTAGAGGGCCTTGGGAAAAAGCTGAGTCAGCCTTATTACATCACTTCGGTCACACATACCATCGATGTGGCATCTGGCTATGTCACTACGTTTCATGTGAAGGGAAATACGATATGAGCTTTGATCATTGGTTCTACCAGGATGAAATTACAGAAGAAGAACGGGCGAAAATCCACGGTGTCATTGTCGGCATTGTGACGAACAACGAAGACCCGGAAAAGCTTTCGCGAGTGAAGCTGAAGCTGCCTCTGATTGATAATGAGCGGGAGACGGACTGGGTGCGAATCGCCACGCTTTTTGCAGGAAAAGATCGAGGCAGTTTATTCATTCCAGAGGTAGGCGACGAGGTGCTGGTCGCGTTTCACTGGGGAGATGTACGCGAACCATTTGTAATCGGGATGCTCTGGAATCAGGAAAACAAAGGCCCGGAAATGGCGGAGAAAAACAACATCCGAAAAATCACGACCCGTGCAGGCCACGAAGTAATTTTTGGTGATGATCCGAATGACGGGAAGATCACGATTGCCACGAAAAAAGGACAACAGGTGGAGCTGTCGGACAAGGAGGAGAGTATTGTGCTCAAGGAGAGCAGTGGAAACAACCAAATCTCCATCAAAGGCGGCAGCACCAACGAAGTGACGGTGAAGAGCGGTTCAAGTACGATTACGTTGAATGCAAAAGGGCAAGTGACCATTCAGTCAGACACATCGCTGACAATCAAGTCCACTCAGCTGAATCTGGAGGCGCAGGGAGCCATGTCGATTAAAGCAGGAGCGTCCCTGAACATCAAATCTGACGGAATGGTTGCCGTCAACGGTTCGGTGATCAAATTGAATTAATTCATGGGAGGATTCCATGCAGCAGCCTTTCGGTGAAAAAGGATGGAAGTTCCCTATTCAAGTGGATCAGGCTACAGGCCGGATTCGTTTGTCCGACTACGAGGAGGACATCGCTGAAGCGATTCGCATCATTCTTTCTACAGCAAAGGGAGAGCGTGTGATGCGACCGAAATTCGGGAGCGGATTGCAAGGCTTCATGTTTGATGGCACGGACGGAACGAGTCTAGCTCTGCTCCAGTCGGACATCGCAGAAGCGATCATGATCTGGGAACCCCGTGTGCGGGATGTGCAGGTGGAGGCCAAGGTCGACAAGACTCATTCCGAAACGGTGAACGTTACGATCAGCTATACCGTTCGTGCGACAAACAAAGGCTATCAGCTGTTGTATCCTGTCCATCGTCTCGGTCCACGTGGATAGCGCAAGAGTCACAATCGTATGAAGAAAAAAGGAAGGGAGGTGGGTAATGTGAAGCCACCTTTGGTCGATCCGCGAGACATGCAGGCAGTCATCCGAAAAATGCGCGAAATGGTGCCATTCTACACCCCGGAGTGGCGCTTCACTCCAGAAGATCCTGATGCGGGTACGGCTTTATTTCTCCTTTTCGCAGACATGCTGATGAATAATCGTGAGCGTATGAATCAAGTGCCTGAGCGAAATTTTATCGCTTTTCTCAATATGCTCGGTGTCGGAATGGCCCAGGCACGACCAGCAGAAACCTTTTTGACATTTGAATTGAGTACTGGTGTGCAAAAGCCAGTGTGGATTCCGGCGGGCACAAAAGTTACGGGTAAGTCTGACGAAGGCGATGAAGTGGTTTTCGAAACAGATCAGCCAATGCTGGCTACCCCCTCTCTCCCAACAGATCTGTTGTTTTCCAATGGCAGTCGAGACTTTTTAACAGATGTAACGAGTTGGCTTGGAACAAATGCACCGCTCCCTCTCTTGGACTGCGAGGCTCTGCCTAATCATCAGGAGCATTGCTGGTATTTGGGGCATGAGGACTTGTTTTGTTTAGGAGATCGTGCTTCGATCCAGCTCACGATGGTTTCCAATCAGGAACGCTATCTGGAATCCTTGCTGACAGAGAAGCTGGCGAATCCAGAGCTGGTCGAGTGGACGTATCGGTCAGAGGGCGAATGGGTTTTGTTCGATCAAGTCGAGGCTGATCAAAATCGGCTGTGCTTGGAAAAAAAACAGCGGAAAAAATGGGAGTCTAGTGAAGTGCAAGGAATCGAAAATCGTTGGCTCCGTTGTAGAGTGAAGCCAGGCATGATTCATGAATGGATGAAAAATGGCGGAAGCCTTTCTCTGACCAAAATCCAGCTGAAGACGGATTATTTGCCAACAGATGATCCGGAGGGCCTTGCGCCAGACATGCTTTTCTCCAATGATGTACAGGTTTCTGGGAGTGGTTGCCTTGCGTTTGGCGAGCAGCTCGCACCGTATGGCATGTTTTTTTTGTCCTGTGAGGAGGCGTTGACGAAGCCTGGAAGTACGGTTGCCCTTCGTTTTCGGATGAAGACGGTGCCTTATCCCGCTACGCATCTGTCACAACCGGAACCGAAATGGAAATGGATCATGAAGGAATCTTCCTTTGACCCTCCTGCGACGACACCCGTCACGGTCAGCAAGGTGGTATGGGAATACTGGAACGGCAGTGGATGGATGGTGCTCCTGGCAGGAGAGGATCGGGAGAAGCTGTTTGCTGGCACGGATTCGGATGAAGAGATTGTGGTTACCTTTACGTGTCCAGATGATTTTCAGCCAACAACCGTCCAATCCCAGCATGGGTTTTGGATCCGCGTGCGAATTCTTCAGGTGGAAGGTTTATATGGCCCGAATCCTGTTTACATGGCCCCGTGGCTGGAAGACATGCGCCTGACCTATTCGTACCGAGAGTCTCTGCATGAGCCGGAAGCGATTCTCACACAGAACAACTTGGATTGGCAGCACCCTGTCCGTACTGGCAATCATCAGGCTAACTTCCAGCCGTTTTTGCCGTCCGAATGCTTGCCTCCCGCCGTCTACTTTGGATTTGAACAGCCGCCATTACAAGGACCGCTCTCTTTCTACTTTTCTTTTCTATCCATGGAAGAATCTACAGGGTCTGCTCCTGTAGTGCAATGGGAATACAAGCGCAAAGAAACAGGGACAACGTCCTGGGCCAAGCTGCAGACGATTGATCAGACCGCTGGTTTTACGGAAAGTGGTACCGTCCGTTTCGCTGGTCCTTTTGATATGGAAAAAAGCAAACTGTTTGAGCGGGAGCGTTATTGGATTCGCGCCGTCAACGTAGACAATCAGCTTGGAGGAGGCGCTCTGGATGCACGACATCCTGTGCTAAGCGGCTTTTATCCGAATACGATACGAGCGATTCAACAGGAGACGATTCGCAATGAAATGGCAGAGCGGATAGCAGAGGGGCCACAAGCCGCGTACAAACTCATTCGGCATCCCGCCATAGGCGAAGAGGTATGGGTAGATGAAACAGGCTTCTTTTCGCCGAGTGAACGAAAGAGCTGGCTAGAACATCCAAAAAATCGGGTGGAACTTCTCTATGATTCGGAAGGAAGCGAGCAAAAATGCTGGGTTCTGTGGAAGCGAGTAGAGCATCTGCACGATTCGGGCCCGGATGATCGCCATTACTGCTTGGAGAGCGCTACCGGAAAAATTTTGTTTGGCGATGGTCGACACGGTAGAGAGCTTCCACAAACCGGACTCGGTTCTGTGAGGGTGACGTATAACGTCGGAGGGGGAACGACAGGGAATCTTCCTACTGGGCAGTTGAATCAACTGGAACAATCGATTCCGTTTGTCCAAGCTGTCAGTAATCCGGTGCCTGCGATTGGGGGAAGTGATCGGGAGTTGCTGACGGAAGCCTTGCAGCGCGGTCCTCAAACTATCAAGCATCGCTATCGAGCGGTGACGGCTGAGGATTTCGAATGGCTCGTCCGTGAAGCGCATCCGGGGATAGCAAAGGTGAAGTGTTTACCGAATCGGGACAGCCGCCTGCAAAGAGAAGCAGGACATGTCACTGTGATCGTATTACCCGCAGCGGGATGCTTCGGCACACAATTTTTGGAGCTTCGGCGTTCTGTCACGAACTTCTTGCTTACACATGCGGCAGCGACGGTAGCCTCCCCCGAAAGGATTCATGTTAGGGAGCCTGTCTACTTGGAAATTGCGGTGACAGCAGAGCTGGCAGTGGGGTCTTTGGAGGAAATCGTTGGGGTGGAGCTGGAGACGCTCGGCAAGCTCGCACGATTCCTTGACCCGATATCGGGAAATTTGCACGGTGGGGGCTGGGAGATAGGACAACGCGTGCACCCGTCGCTCTTGTTTGCCTTGTTGAAATCCGTAAAGGGTGTCCGCTTTGTCGATCATCTGACCTTGGCTGTATTTCGAACAGAAAATGGGCAACGAAAGGAAATACTCGCTTCTGAATACGAAACGATCGTACATGGGATCGTCACAGAGGGTACGCATCGAATCAGCGTCCGCGCTCACGAAAGCCAGGCTTTCTACCTACCCAAACATTGAAAAAGGAAGTGTGCGCTATGCTTCCATCCAAGAATCTGGATGATCGCCACTTTGAAGAGATCCTAGAACAAGCAAAAAACGTGATCCCCAAGCTGCAGCCAGAGTGGGGTGATCACCGTCATCACGACCCGGGCATTACGCTTTTGGAGATGTTCGCGTGGTTGATGGAAATGCAGCAATACTATCTCAATCGGATAACGGAGAAGAATGAACGCAAATTTTTGCAGCTCATGGGTGTACACCCACAACATCAGTCATATGCGACGACTGATGTTACGTTTTCGATGTGTCAGAAGAAGCGATTCTTCCGGAGAAGACGAGATTGCTCGCGGGGAATCTTCCTTTCGAGACGGAACATTCGCTTGTTCTGGTACCTGCCAGCCTGGAGCGAGTTCTGGTTCATACAGAAAGCGGGACGGCGGATGTGAGTTCATCCAATGCGCATAACGGTGTTTCCTACTACGCATTTGGTCAGGAACCAAAGATAGAGAACAAGATTTACTTAGGCTTTGATCGGCCGCTGCCTGTAGGGAAGGCAGTTTCCATCGGATTGCGCCTGTTTGAGGACTATCCTGTTCCAATCGTCCCACTTACGCCCACATCCCTTTTCGTTCCATCGGCCAGTCTCGTTTGGGAGTACTATGGACAGAACGAGCGCACGCAAGGATTGGGATGGAGTCCGGTGCCACGAATCTCGGATGAAACGATGCATCTCTCCTTTTCGGGACGAGTCCTGATCGAGCTTGAAGGGGCAATGAAGCCAATCATGTTTTACCCCGCCAATGATCGGCCTCGATTTTGGCTCTGTGCGACATTGCGTGCAGGTCGATTCGAATTGGCTCCACGTATGGAAAAAATCGAGCTGAACACCGTGAGCGCCATCCAACGCGAAACGTTCAGTCAAGTGTGGGAATATGATGGAACGGGTCAAGTGGATCAGACGATCGTGCTTGCAAGCTCGCTATCGTATGAAGGCACAGTAGAGGTTCAATGCAAAAAGGGGCGTTTTTGGCAAAGTGGATGGGATCAAGATAAACCAGACCAAGCCGATACAGGTGTATTTTCGTATCGCGTTTCGCGTGACCCAGAACAGGGCTCGACGATGATTCGGTTTGAGAGTGCAATGCCTGAGGGCCGCAAAAATATTCGGGTCATCGCCTATCGGGGTGACTTTGCAGGTCAGCGATTCATTGGAGAAAGCAGTGGATTGCCACATCAAGTGTTTCGGCTGAATATCCAATCGATCTTGCCAGAAACGTTTGTCATTCAGGGGGCGCGTCAGGTCGAAGGCAGTCCGTTTCCCGTCTGGGAAGACTGGTCGCTGGTCACTGATTTTGACCGATCAGGACCACAGGACCGCCATTTTATGCTGAATGATTCGGACGGGGCAGAAATTGTGTTTGGCAACAATGAGCACGGAGCCATTCCCGAAAGGCTGGAAGGCATGGCGGGCATTCGGATCATATCATGTCAGACAGGCCAAGGTGCGAAGGGGAATGTACAGAGAGGCCAAATTACCCGATTCCTCCCGCTCGCCAGGCAGCGAACCACAGCGAAGGTGACGAATCCCCGTCCAGCCAGTGGGGGAAGCGAGCGCGAAACGATCGATCAAGCCAAACGCAGGATGAGAATGGAATGGAAAAAACCGCAGCGGGCCGTTACAGCAGAAGATTATGAGGCCATCGCGCTATCGACTCCCGGATTGCGAGTGGCCCGCGCGAAGGCAATCCCGCTGTATAAAGTAGGGGGAGTGGGGGCATCCGAGCAAAACGCAGCCGCTCAAATAACCGTCGTTATCGTCCCATTCAGCGCCCTGCCGACACCACTGCCAAGTGAAGGCTTTCTGCGGACCGTTCGCCACCAATTGGAACAGCGAAGGCTGCTGACGACAGAAGTCCATGTGACTGCTCCAGCCTATATCAAAGTGACCGTTTTCGCCACAATCGTGGTGGTGCCTGCGTTTGCAGACAAAGAGCAAATCGTGCTACAGGCACTGAAGCAATATTTGACGCCATTGAATGTCCAAGATTCTTCGGCTCAACAAGGAAAAGGATGGGAATTTGGTAGACCTGTTTATAAAAGCGATCTCTACGAGGTGTTAAACCAGATCGAGGGTGTGCTGTACGTGACGGATTTGTGGGTTTCCGCAGAGGGTACAGGCATCATCAGGGATGAAGGGGGAGATATTCAGATTCCGCTCCATGCGCTGGTGTACTCAGGAGAGCATGTTCTGGAGCTCGTTGTGGATAGAGAAAGATAGACGGGAACAAACGGAGGAATGGGCGTGGATACAATGAATCGTTTCTTTTCCCTGAACAATCCGTCCGATTGGCAGCGGGGAGCCTGGTATAACCTTCACGTCTCCAACGAGGGAATCGCGCTGAACAAATCGCCCGAATATGTGATCGATCATGTGCATCAGGCTGGGACGACACATCACTCTCGACTCTTAGATTTTGCCATTGCACGCGTTGGCTCGTTGCTTTGGTTGGATGAAAGCGGGCATATCACGCATTACGATGACAGCAATAACTTCAAGGAGACGGTGTTTCGCGCTGGACGGGGGCTGTTTTCCAAAGACTCGTTTCTTGTCGCTGACGATGAATATGTGTTCATCATCGACCCCGAAGCGAGGAGAAAAGTCGGAGCGTATTCCATAGCAAACGGCCAGTGCGTTTGGAGCTGGGAAGATGGGGAGGGACAGCGGCTTTTTCCTTTGGATGCAGGGCTGGATGAAGAAGGACGTCTTTACATCACGACACCTGTGGTCGCAGATCGAGACAACGAACGCAAGGAAATCGAGGTGGGAACACAAGTCGTCGTCCTTCGGCTGAATCGGGCAGGTAAGATAGACGCTACATACGCGCATGCCGAATTGAAAGTAACAGAGACAGCTACCCTTCGTGAGATCAGGCGTAGGAGGTTGTTTCGCCTGTCCGTTGCCGAATCGGGCATTGCCTATCTATTTTTGGCACAGTCGAATCAAGTGTTTCGGTTCACTTCGGAAGGCTCTGATGTGTGCACCCTAGCGATCCCGTCAGGAACCAAGCCCGCGGGATTTGCAGTGGGTCCAGGTCCCATTCTCTACGTGGGTGATAGTCGTTCCATCGATTCGGCTCATGATCATACCCGATTCATTTTGCGTTTTCAATCAACGGGAGAAGCACTTGCGCCATTAACCAACTACCATGGACGAGCAGACAAGCTCGTTTTTGACAAGCAGCAACGTTTGTATGTTTGGGACGCACAGAAAAATGTTCTGACCATGTTGCGGCTCGTCTCGCGGACGTCCAACCTGGATGCGACGGGAATACCGATGGGCATCTACTTCTCTCGTGCATGGGATAGCGCGGAATTTGAAACGGTGTGGCATAAATTCACGCTGGATGCAGACATACCGGAAGAAACGCAATTACTCATCTCGACGTTTTCTTCTGATCAAAAAGAGCATGTGATCCATGGAGCCGTGCACAACCTGGATGATTTTTTGCTGGCACCCGCCATGGACTGGAAAACCAAGCTGCAAAGGACGGCCAATCTATGGTCGGAGCCGGTAATCAACGCCTCAGATGCGTTGTTTCATTCAGCAAAAGGTCGTTATTTATGGCTCAAAATCGAATGGCTCGGTACTGACTGTCACTCCCCGTTGCTTAGGCAAATGCGGATTTACTCGCCGCGTGACACATTTTTGCGTTATCTACCAGCGACTTATCAAAGTGAACCTGCCAGTGCTGATTTTTTGGAGCGATTCCTATCCCTTTTCGGGACGTTTTACTTGGAGCTGGAGGAACAGATTGATACCATCTCGCGGTTGTTCGATCCTGATACGACACCTGGCGAATTTGTCCCTTGGCTCGCGTCCTGGTTAGGGATGGGCAGGGAAGAGCATTGGACAGAGGCGCAGCGTCGGGAGTTGATTCGTCGTGCGCCGGAACTGTACGCAGAGCGGGGCACTCGTGCGGGCTTGGAAAAAATGGTGGAGCTGTATACCGGGGAGCGCCCAATGATCGTGGAGTATTTTCAAATTAGGGACATGAAGGCGATCCCTGAGCTGCACGAGCTGATCTCTTCCTTGTACATGGATCATCCGTATCAATTTTGCCTGATCGTTTCACAGGAATGCGCGAAAACAGAGCGGGAGCAGTCGGTTCTGCAAAAGATTTTGGAAGATCAAAAGCCTGCTTTTACAGAGGCGAAGCTCATCGTTCTGCGCCCGGGCATCTACGCCGACCTCCATAGCTACGTGGGGATTAATTCTTATTTGACGGAGCCATCGTTCCTTACGCTTGATCAAAATTTATCCATGCCATACAACACCGTGCTAAGCGGGAAGGACCGCAGCAGACGAATCGATTATGACACGAGGATTGGCCTGGATGCAGAGCTGGAGTAAGAAGCCTAGATTTTTACCCCAAGTGAGGTGTTCGAGATGAAGAATCTGCGTTATTTTCCACATGAACGAAATGTGTATTTCAAAGGGAAGCTGTTGACCGTCAGAGATTTCGAATCAGAACAGCGCTATTTCAATGACAAACGTCGACTCACCAATCGGTTACTTCACGGGGGTGGAGTAGTATGCGGTTTGCAGGTGATCGCTGTGGACGAAAAGCAGATTTCGGTCGAGGCTGGAGTCGCTCTCGATTATCTCGGGAGAGAAATTGTACTTCCTGAGCCTGTGAAGTTGAAGCTGTCCATGATGGAAGGCTTTAGTAACAACGATTACGCGAAAAATGTGTACGTCTGCTTGGCCTATGATGAAAAAGGCAAAGAACAGGTCTTCTCCGTCTCCGAAACTGTCGAGCAGGAAATGGCTGAATACAACCGAGTGGCAGAAGGATATCGGCTTTTTATCAAAGAGGAGGCACCACATCCTGCTTCCATCGAAGGGGTGCAACTGGTAGAGCAAAGAGTGCTGCTATTTGCAGATCCACAGGTGCGCATCTGGCAGTCGACTCCCCGATACGTCAACCCGGGTGAAGTATTTACCTTGCAGTTACACATTGAGAAAACGGTACAAACCTCACGCGTGCAATTCCAATACAAGCTGGATGCACCAGGGCTGACAGTCTTGGAGAGCAGTGATAGTAGTGTATCCTTCTTAGAGCCTGTTGACGCGAAAGAGACGGATTACGTCATCTCCATTCCGATCAAAGCTGGCTGGGATCGTGGAACGGTGGAGCTGGCTGTGCTGGGTGGCAAGGCAGAGGTCCGACTCGGCGATCGCTTGGTGCATACCGATCTCGTTTCTGTAGGAAAAATTGAAATCACGCCAGACGATCTGGTAGAGCGGCTCGTGTCCGATTATTACAGTCGCAAGCTGGATCAGGTGACCCATGCGAACGAACAGCCTTTTCTTTATTTGGCAAAAGTATGCTTGCTGCAAATGAATGCGACCTATGTCATTGAGAAGGTTGTTCCTGTTCCGTTTGGTGAGTACGTGTATACACCAGCGCTTTTGCAAAAGCTTGCGTTGCGTGCGCAGAAGGGGAAGCCGGTCGAGCAAGGGTCCCATGCGGATTCCTTCCGGGTGACCACGCGCGTGAAAGAAATTGCGGCAGGCGATAAGCCGCAGTTTGATGTCAGCTACGATAATCTGGCGTCCGTCTACCAGTTAGAGCTTGGTCTGCCCCGGCCCGGAAAGGCAAATGAACAAGTAGCATCTGGCGTGGTGGAAATACCGATTGAGCCATATTCGTCCAACTGGCCGTTTGGAGTCAAGATCGGCAATCGTTATTTTTCTGAGGAGCTCAAGCACTCCCTCGGAAAAGGGAATGTGTATGTCAGTGCAGGAATCGAGGATTTACATGCAGATGTGATCGATGAGTTGCTTTCCCAACATGAGCAAGTGCTGTACGGGCATAGTAGTGTTTTTGATGATTCGGAGTATGCGACAGATGCAGCGCATTTTGCCGTAGGAGTCATCGTTTATCCGCAGAAAGGAACGTTTCGGATCGGCGTTCAGGTAAAGGGACCTGTTCAGACAGATCGGGTAAGGATTAGGTGGTGGGCGATCAAACCGTTGAGAGCTGGGACAGAGGACGTGGCGCATCAAGATTCACAAGAGTAGCAAGGTTTGCTTCATTCTGTATTTATGCTACACTTTCTTAATGTAAGTACATATCAGCGTTAGACGGGAGGAGATCCAATGGCAACACATATCACAGATCATTCCGTTTTGAACAACGGGGTGAAGATGCCTTGGCTGGGTCTGGGTGTCTGGAAGGCAAAAGACGGAAACGAAACGTTGGCCGTCCGTTCCGCGATTGAGGCGGGCTATCGCAGTATAGACACGGCAGCCATCTACGGTAACGAAGCCGGTGTAGGCGAAGGAATCCGTCAAGCCGGGATTGATCGCGATCAATTGTTCATCACGACCAAGGTGTGGAATGCGGATCAAGGCTACGAGTCAACGCTGAAGGCTTTTGATGAAAGTATGAAAAAACTGGGTATCGATACGCTGGATTTGTACCTGATTCACTGGCCAGTAAAAGGCAAGTACATCGATACATGGAGGGCCTTGGAAAAGCTGTACCGCGATGGATATGTTCGTGCGATTGGCGTCAGTAATTTTCATAGTCACCACCTCGAGGATTTGCGCCAACATAGCGAGATCATTCCGGTTGTCAACCAAGTCGAGTATCATCCCTTGCTTACCCAAAAAGAATTGCATGCATATTGCAAAGAGCACCACATTCAACTAGAAGCATGGAGCCCGTTGATGCAAGGCAATCTCGATCACCCTCTCTTAGTAGAATTGGGACAAAAATATGGCAAGTCTCCTGCACAAATTGTGCTTCGCTGGGATTTGGAAAACCAAGTGGTCACGATTCCGAAGTCGATCACACCAGAGCGGATTCTCCAGAACGCAGATGTTTTTGACTTCTCCCTCAGTACAGAGGATGTAGAAAAAATTACTGCCTTGAATGACAACAAGCGGTTTGGGCCAGATCCAGATCATTTTGATTTTTAAATAGACAATGATAACGCATAAAAGGGGAGCCGCAACAGGTCGGCTACCCTTTTTTCATTCCTGACTTTGAGCGGACCTCGGATTTGCTCTTTACTATGCTTTATTTTTTCGTATACTGAAAAGTAGCAAATTCGTTTCATCAGACGAAACGATCGGAACAAAGTAGGAAGCAGGTGTCAAACACTTATGGAAGAAGAACAAAAAGCAAACGTTCGGGCAGTCGATCGGGCTTTGGATATCCTGCTCTGTTTTACGGACGCTACGGATCTGGGCCTGAGCGAGATAGCGAGTCGACTCTCCTTGCATAAAAGTACCGTGCATCGTTTGCTGGCAACGCTGGAGAACAAAGGGTTTCTGATACGTGATGTTCAGACGGAGAAGTATCGACTTGGGTTTCGGGTTTGGGAGTTATCCGCCAATTTGTCGCAAAACGATGATCCAGCGATATTGCTGCTGCCGGAGATGGAGCGATTGCGGGACTTGGTAGAGGAAACGATCAGTCTGTACGTGCGGGATGGAAACGAGCGGATACGCGTACAGGCAGTCCAAAGCAAGCAGCCGATTCGCAGGGTGGCGCCAATCGGAGCGCGTATGCCACTCACGGTGGGAGCATCCAGCAAAGTACTTGTGGCATACGCCGAGCCTTTCATTTTACAGGAAGTCATCAGCGACCCGAATTGGCCTGACTATGTGAACAAGGAATCTTTCATTGAGCAATTGGATCAAATCAGGAAGCAAGGCTTCGCGACTAGCGTGGAGGAACGGGAGCTGGGGACAGCAGCCGTAGCCGTCCCGATATTCAACCGCAACGGACAATTGGTAGCGTCTATTGCGGCGTCGGGTCCTTCTAACCGCCTGACTCCTGAAAAAATGAGCCAATACGCGCCTTACATCATGGAAGCGGCCTATCGGATGGGAAAAATGATGAAATAACGGAGAAGCCAGTCAAAACACGAAGAAAATGTGTGAAGTGACCCCATAAAGTTGGACACGTATTATATTTAAGCAATCTGAAGGGT
>NZ_JBEAES010000018.1:0-119724 GCF_050477165.1 Brevibacillus sp. FIR094
TTCTTAACGTTGCCTAGACTTTTTTAAAAGTGTCCTTTACAAAGGGGACAGTTTAAAATGCCACCGTCTTTTTCATATTCTTCTACGTTACTTCTTTAGAGTAAATTGCTTGGCGATAGAAGATGCTGCTTCCGTTTCTTTTTTTCAGCGAGTAATGTCTGCGCATATTCTAGTGGATGACGGTACGTTTGTTTAAACATCGCCTTCTCTCCAGCCTTGAAAAAAGAATAGCGTTGATCACGCACATTGACTTCAATTAAATACGGATTGCCTCTCTCGTCAATTCCCATATCCATGCCTAAATCTGCTAATGATGAAAAATGCCGACCATACTGCTTCGCAATTTCCACCGCCGCTATGCCAACTCTTTCGATGACCGCTTGTTGTTGTATCACCTCAGGAAAGATGGGTACCAAAGCTTCCGAAAACGGCACTGCTGTCCCTCCTCGAGAGAGATTGCTCAGCTTGTTCTTCTGATTGGCGACCTTGGCAACCATTCCGCTGACAGTCCACTGTTTTTCTTTGTTTTTCTGCACCGAAACACGAATATCAAACGTTTTGCCTCCATAGCGCGCCAAAGGAATTCCTCGCTGGATCAAAAATCTTTTGTTACCGACCCAACGTCGCACCGTGGAGAGTATCTTCGAATGAGATAAAATTTGCCGTTTTTTCGATGCAATGAAGTGATACTTGCCTCCGTGCCGTTCAATACGTGCTACCCCAATTCCGACTGATCCAATAGAAGGCTTGACGTACACCACCTGGTACTTATCCAAGAACTGCCGCAACTGCTCTATGGAATAAGGAACTGTATGTGGCAGATAGCTACGGATGTGTTCGTTTTTCCAGAGCATCTGGTGTACTCTTCTCTTATCCCGTACAACCAAGCCATTGAACACCGTCTTCTTTTGGCTCAATCTTCGAATCACATTCCTTGCTTTTGTATCCCCTGTCAACACACGATTGTGGATGACGCGCGGGACTGAAACCAGCTGTGAGACGAGTCGGTTTCCGTTCCAAAAATATCCCTTGACCCTTTCATCTCCCGGCTTCACATGCATCGGATGGAAAAAAACAGGCTCCAATCCAAGCTCTTTTCCGATTTCGACATAATAAGGCAAACGCTCATATGACTTGAGGCCATGAATTCCTTTCTCCATAAGGGCCCAATCCAACATTATCCCGATTCTGTCCACGTAGATCCCCCTTGCCACATTGCTCTACATAGGGTATGTGCCAGAAAGGGCAAGAGCGTGCCTATTTTTGTACACCTCTTTCGCGACCTGACAAAATAATTACTTTCCCATAGGAATGATGTCGGATGTTGCGCTTGCCCGGGAAAGGATCTCGTTTCGTTCTTTTTATTGTCCCCTGCGTTCGATGGCCAGTAAAAATGGAGCTTGGTTTTTCTGATTGAGATATTGGTATTTTAAAACCAAATAATCCAATTGACTTAGCTCGTGGCAAAATGCTTCCACTGCCTCTTTTTCCGTCTCTCCCGCCGGATGCCCCCAATAAATCATGACTGTCATGATTCCACCTGGTCTGAGCACCCTCAACCCTGATTGAATCGCCTGAATGGTACTACTCGCTTGTGTTGTGATTTCTTTGTCTCCACCCGGTAAATAGCCCAAATTAAACATGATCGCCGCGGCACTAATCTCCAGCTTGTCAATTTCCTCATGACTGGCGAGCATCATTTCTACCCTGTTCGCTAGACCTTCTCTTTCGAGTCTCTCTCGCGTTTTCTCGATTGCCTGCGGCTGGATATCGAAGGCGATTACTTTCCCTCCTTCTTGCACCAATTGCGCAAGAAATAAGGTGTCATTTCCATTCCCCATCGTGGCATCTACCACAGTTTCTCCTACTTGTACCCGTTCACGGATTAATTTACGTGCAACTTCTAATACATTTGGAAACACAGTCATCTCTCCTCTCTATGTACACAAACAACGTTATAAATCTATTTGCAGGCCGATACGCGCCGCATAAACTGGACCTGCAACAAAGGCATTGGCCTCCGCGATTACTTGAGACTCATCATAGCCGTAATACAAATGCGTGACTAATAAAGAACGGCAGGATAAGGATTGTGCCAGTTCTGCAGCTTGGCGAACAGACAGGTGCCCATTTGGCTTCGCTGGTAAATTGTAATCCAGATAGGTCCCCTCGCAAATAAACAAATCCGCTTGATTTGCAAAGCCCTCCCAGCCTGTCCTTGGTCCACTGTCAGCTCCGTATATGAGGACACGTCCGTTTGCTTCCAAACGCATCGCGTAGCATGGATCTCCATCACCATGGTCTGTCCGTAAGAAAGTGATCGAGACGTCCCCAATAGTAACAGACGTTTCTTCGGAGATTGGGGTAAATGTGGTCGCATCTCGATACACCAATGTCTGAGCATTGGCCATTGGCAACGCAGGAGCATGAATCGGAAGCGGCTTGTCAGCAGGTCTTTGGCCAAATAGCTGATGAACCATCAAACCGTACTGCATCACTCCTACATCCGCAACATGATCATGATGATAGTGAGATAAGAGTATGGCATCCAGCTCATAAATGGGTAAATGCTTGCCTAGCTGCGCAAGAACACCACTCCCGCAGTCGAGAAGAATATTGACACGGTCTGTCTCAATTAAGTAACCGGGAGTAGCCCCCCCAGGGCCAGGATAAGGAGATTGATAGCCTAACACGGTAACGCGCATATTCGGTTCACTCCCTCTCATAGGATGGAATAAGGTGGGACAGGAGGTCTGAGATGCAAGGAACATGGAGAGCCGCATGGCAGATCGCTTTTACGTATATTGGGACAGTCGTAGGAGCTGGTTTTGCCTCAGGCAAAGAAATTGTAGAGTTCTTTGTTCAATATGGAACACAAGGCTTAGTTGGCATCATTCTGGCGACGACGCTGTTTATTTGGGCAGGCATACGCGTCATGCTGATTGCCTATCGGATTCAGGCCGATTCCTATCAAGAAGTCAGCACCTATTTATTTGGGCATCCGTTTGGCACTGTATTTAATACCTTGCTCTTAACCGTATTGCTAGGCACTACTTCCGTCATGCTTGCTGCTACCGGCGCAATTTTTTGGGAGTCTTTTCGATTATCTCCCCAAATCGGCATTTGGTTTAGCATGATTTTGATTTTTTTCGTGACGAAAAAAGGGCTGTTTGCCATCCATCACGTGAACAGCATTTTTGTTCCGATGCTCATTGGCTTTACTGTACTTGTCTTCCTTTATACGAAGCCATGGTTAGATACGAATGTCGTCGTTGAATCGTTACGGCCATGGGCGTGGATTAGTTCTCCCTTTTATTATGTTGCCTTAAATGTCACGCTTACACAAGCGGTTTTGATTCCGATGGGTAGACAGAGTACTAGCGAGAAGCCTCTCATTCTGGGGGGAATCATAGGAGGGTTGGGAATTGGCCTTTTGCTCTTGCTCGCCTATGCTTCTCTCTCTGTAAAAATGCCGGGAATCCATCACGCGGAAATGCCTATGATTGCTGTGCTGCAAGGCTTGGGGCCAACCATTCCTTTTCTATTCTCCCTATTAGTGTATGCGGAAATCTTCTCGACTCTTGTGGCCAACGTTTTTGGTCTAGCCCAACAAATTAGACAAGTTACCCCCCTTCGAGGTCCAACTATTTTACTCGGGATTTTGCTGATTTGCTATTTGATCAGTTTTATCGGGTTTAGCTCGCTTCTCCGCTTCCTATATCCACTCTTTGGTCAATTGGTTGTCTTTTTCCTTGTCATGCTCGTGTACAGGCAGTGGCGCGAACGCATGTAACAAAAAAACCTCTCCCGTTAAGGAGAGGTTTTTCACTCTATCAAACTTAAGCAAATTCTTTAACCAATTTTTCGAAGTCTTCTTCAGACAAACGAATGTCTTGGTTAACCAGACCTTCTTCTTTGAAGCCACTTACGAGAGCTTCGTAAGGTTTTTGCTCAGTGTTTTGGTAGATCAGACCTGTAATCAGGCCTTTGTATTGCATAGAAGTAGACATTGCTTTGATACGGTCATGTGCATCGTATCCTTCGATCGTGTCTACTGGTACGATGTTCTCTTTGAACCAGTCGTACGTATTTACCTTGTTGTAGGTTACACAAGGGCTGAATACGTTGATCAAGGAGAAGCCTTCGTGTTGGATACCTTTTTCGATCAGTTCAGTCAAGCCCTTCAGATCGCTGGAGAAGGATTGAGCAACGAAAGTCGCACCTACAGACAGCGCCAGTTCAACTGGAGAAATGGAGGACTCGATGGAACCTGCCGGTGTAGACTTGGTCACGAAACCAGTCGCGGAACGCGGGGAGGTTTGACCTTTTGTCAGACCGTAGATTTGGTTATCCATTACGATGTACGTAACGTTCATATTACGACGGATAGCGTGTACAGTATGGCCCATACCGATCGCGAAACCATCCCCGTCACCACCTGCTGCGATAACTGTCAGCTCGCGGTTCGCCATTTTCACACCTTGTGCGATTGGCAGGGAACGTCCGTGAATACCGTGGAAACCATAACAGTTGATGTAGCCGGAAATACGACCAGAGCAACCGATACCGGAAACAACCGCCAGATTTTCAGGTTCCAGACCTACGTTCGCTGCAGCGCGTTGAATAGCCGCTTGGATGGAGAAGTCTCCACAGCCTGGGCACCAGTTTGGCTTTACGTTATTTCGAAACTCTTTCATAGTCGCCATGTTTTACCAGCTCCTTCACTTCAGCATAGATTTCCTTCGGCAGGAATGGGTTACCGTCATATTTAAGCACGGATTCGATTTTTTCAGCGTTTCCAACGTGTTGTTTGATCAAGCTTGTTACTTGCGCTTGAGCGTTGTGCTCAACAACAACAACTTTCTTCGCTTTATCTACCAGTGCTTTGATTTCTTCAGTTGGGAACGGATGCAGCAAACGGATTTGTGCATGGTTTACTTTCATTCCCTCTTGTTCCAGACGGCCTTTTGCTTCTTGAATGGTACCGATTGTGGAGTTGATACCTACAACCAGAACATCCGCGTCAGCGTGAGGAGCATCTGCTGATACAGCGCCTTTGAAGTTTTTCAGGACGCCTTCCATTTTGCGCATACGTTTATCCATTTGTTGAATACGGTTTGCAGCATTCTCAGACGGACGACCAGTTTGATCATGCTCAACACCAGTTACGTGGTGCAGACCGTATTTTTGACCAGGAATAACACGAGGAGAAACGCCGTCTTCTGTTACTTCATATCGTTTGAACAGGTCGTTTTGCTCTTTTTCTGGCAATTCTTGTCCAGCAAGCAGTTTTCCGCGACGGATTTCTACTTTGCTGTAGTCAAATGGAACAACGGTTTGTTTACCCAAGGACAGTGTCAAGTCTGTCATCAGGATAACAGGGAGTTGGTATTCTTCCGCAATGTTAAACGCTTCAACTGCATCGTAGAAGCACTCTTCTACTGTGCTTGGCGCGATAACTACTTTTGGAATGTCGCCATGTGTACCATAGATCATAGCATTCACATCGGATTGCTCGATTTTGGTAGGCATACCAGTAGATGGGCCACCACGCTGCGTGTTCACGATAACAACTGGTTGTTCCGTGATACCAGCAAGACCAATTGCTTCCATCATGAGGGACAGACCAGGACCTGCAGAAGCAGTCAAGGAACGAGCACCCGCGAAGTTAGCACCGATTGCCATCGTAATAGCAGCAATCTCATCTTCTGTTTGGATAACAGTACCGCCCAATTTAGGCAGCTTTTTAATCAAGTATTCCATTACCTCGGAAGCAGGTGTGATCGGGTAAGCTGGCATGAAACGGCAGCCTGCTGCTACAGCACCCAGAGCGATCGCATCGTTACCGATGAGGAACAGTTGTTTTTGTGGATCAGCCTTTTCCATTTGGAACTCAGGCAGTTGACCACCAGTCAATTCATTTACAAAATCAAAACCGCGGCGAATGGCATCCATGTTCTTTTCAACCACTTTTTCGCCCTTGCGGAGGAACATATCTTCAACGATAGGACGGTAGCTTTCCACTGAAATGCCGAGGATGGCACTAGATGCACCAATCGACACCATGTTTTTCATCAGGGAAGTTCCCAACTCATCAGCGATCTCAGTCAGTGGTACAGTGAAGAAGCGAACTGGCTTCAAGCCGTCCGGCAATTTTGGATTAAATTTCGCATCCGCGATAATGATACCGCCTTCACGAAGCTCATGCGCATTGAAATCGATCGTCTCTTGGTCAAACGCTACGAGAATGTCCAGATCGTCAGAGATCGCACGCATTGGCGTTGTGCTCACGCGAATTTTATTGTTCGTGTGTCCACCCTTAATACGGGAAGAGAAGTGACGGTAGCTATACAGATGGTATCCCATCCGGTTCATCGCCATCGAGAAAATCTCACCAGTACTCTCGATGCCCTCCCCTTGCTGTCCTCCAACTTTCCAGGAAAGTTGACTAATCATTCAGATTCCACCCTTTCAGTGACTGTGAGAAAAGCTGCCTATCACACCTTGAAAATACTGATAAGATGTGACATTTCTGTGCATAGACAGTAACAATTGTAGTCCTGTCCATGTCAAATTGCAAGTGCTTTTACTCAACTTACTTTTGACCTGAATTTTAATGTTGAACTTGGTACATTAATATCCTCATGCTTTATTGTAGCACGTTTCCGAAAACACGCAACCAATTTCCTTGCACAAATTTCAATACTTCCGCCTCTTTATAACGTTTTAACAAACTTTCTAGTAACTGGGAGTAATCTGCCGCAGATGCCATGTCTCCAAACGTCTCGGTAATCCCATCGAAATCGGAGCCAAAACCTACGTGCTCTACGCCACCCAACGCGCAGATGTGATCCAAATGGCGCAGCAAGTCATCGATCCAAACCGTGCGCTTCTCGGGTACGGTAAAGAAGTCTACAAACGTCAAGCCGATCGCGCCATCACTGGCGATTAACGCTCGAATTTGCTCGTCCGTCAAATTGCGAGAGTGATTGCATATGCTTCTCACGTTCGAGTGTGAAGCAATCACTGGTGCTTTCGAGCATTCTAGTACATCCCAGAATCCTGGATCGGCCAAATGCGAGACATCAATGATCATCCCCAGCCGATTCATTTCTTCTATGACTTCTCGTCCAAATGAAGTAAGTCCACCTGGATTCGGCTCTCCATTTCCACTCGCTAGGGCATTGCCATGATTCCAGGTCAGTGTCATTCCTCTTACCCCAAGCCGGAACCACGTACGTAGCTGAACCAGACTCTCTTCTAATGCATGCGCGCCTTCTACAAACAGAATAGCCCCTTTCTGTCTCTTTAATACGCATTCAGCCAAATCTGCCTTTGTGAAAATGGGCCGGAATTTATCACTGGCCACCTCTTGATAAAAAATATCGATCATTTCTAGTACCGTATGAAAACGACGTCCAAACGGCACCTGAGAAGGGACGAAACAGGCAAGCACTTGTATGTCTACATTCCCTTTTTCAAGGGCGGTAAAACCCGCTTGCAAGAGCTTGTCTTCTTTATAAAAGTCCAAATCGGGGTTCTGCCATAGTTTGCATAATACATCGCTGTGCGCATCAAAGATTTTCATATGGAAACGCTCCTTCTCTTCGATAACTTCGGAGGTTATACTTCTGGACAAACGAAAAAACCTGTTCATTCTTCGAACAAACAGGCAGGTGAAGCATTTGCAGTTGTATCATCTGGGTTCTACGATTAATTTGATTGCAGTTCGTTCTTCTCCATCAATCACGATGTCGGTAAAGGCTGGAATACAAATGAGGTCAACTCCACTCGGCGCTACGAACCCTCGTGCGATTGCTACTGCCTTCACAGCTTGATTAAGCGCCCCAGCGCCAATGGCTTGGATCTCAGCCGCGCCTCGTTCACGAAGAACTCCGGCAAGGGCACCAGCAACGGAATTGGGGTTAGACTTTGCTGAAACTTTTAATACTTCCATCCTTTTTGAACCTCCCGTCTGATAGGAATCCTGTCATCATTAGAATGATATTCGCATAACCCCCAAAAATTCCTGCTAACTTGCTTGAAAGATTCAAAAAATTCTAATCTTATTCCCATTATTCCATAAACGGATGGTCAGAGTCAATTCTGATTCGTTCCATTTTTTTCGCATGCCCTGTCGTTTTATCTAGAGTAATCAGCACTGCATTCAATTGCGCGGGATCCGGAGCTACCTCAAAGCGAACAGGAAGCTGCGTCAAAAACTTCTTAATAACTGCTTCGCGTTCCATCCCCAAAATGCCGTTACTTGGGCCACACATTCCGACATCACACAAAAATCCGGTTCCTTGAGGCAAAATACGTTCATCAGCGGTTTGCACATGGGTATGTGTCCCCACGACCGCTGTTACCTTCCCATCTAGGTACCATGACATTGCTTGCTTTTCCGATGTGGCTTCCGCATGAAAGTCTACAAAAATGAACTTCGTACGCTTCCGAGCTTGCTCTACGAGCTTGTCAGCCATTTGGAAAGGACAGTCAAGCGGTGGCAAGAACGTACGCCCCATCAAATTAATGACGGCTAGTTCCCCTTCAGGTTGCTTGATGTATGTAATCCCTTTTCCAGGAGTCCCTGCTGGAAAATTCGCGGGTCTAATCATCCGCGGCTCATCATCAATAAAATCGAAAATTTCTCTTTGGTCCCACGTATGATTTCCGAGCGTAATCGCGTGAACGCCCCATTCGAAAAGCTCCTTGGTAATTTTCTCTGTGATCCCGCGACCATGCGCAGCATTCTCTCCATTTGCTACGATAAAGGTAGGGTTGTATTTTCGTTTCAGTAACGGCAAATATGTTTTCACGATATCTCTGCCAGGCGAGCCCATAATATCTCCAATGAATAACAACTTCATTACCAAATCACCTCATTGCTAGTATACACAATTCCTCTGCTCATTAGAAAACTTGACTTCGTCAAGCATTTGGTGTGTCCTTCGTTGCGCTACAAAAAAAGTAAAGTGGCACGCAGCCACTTTACTTTGCATACTCAACTGCCCGTGTTTCACGGATAACCGTTACTTTAATATGACCTGGGTAGTCAAGTTCATTTTCAATTCGTTTCGTGATATCCCGTGCCAGACGGGTAGCTTCCGCATCGTCAATCTTATCAGGTTGAACCATCACGCGAATTTCGCGTCCTGCTTGAATCGCATAAGACTTTTCTACGCCATCGAACGACTCAGAGATTTCTTCCAGTTTCTCCAAACGTCTGATATATGTTTCCAATGTCTCACGGCGTGCACCTGGGCGTGCGGCAGACAGAGCGTCAGCAGCTCCCACGAGCATAGCAATGACGGAAGTTGGTTCGGTATCACCGTGATGAGACGCAATACTGTTCACTACTACGTGATGCTCATTGTACTTCTTAGCCAGTTCAACACCGATTTCAACGTGTGAACCTTCTACTTCATGGTCAATCGCTTTTCCGATATCATGCAGCAAACCTGCACGTTTGGCCAGCTTCACATCTTCTTTCAGTTCTGCCGCCATTAAACCGGCGAGATGTGCCACTTCCATAGAGTGCTTCAGTACGTTTTGACCGTAGCTTGTACGATAACGCAAACGTCCGAGAATCTTGATCAGATCTGGATGCAAGCCGTGAACGCCTGTTTCGAACGTTGCTTGCTCACCGTATTCACGGATTCGCTCGTCTACTTCGCGACGCGCTTTTTCCACCATTTCCTCGATGCGAGCTGGGTGAATGCGACCATCTGCGACCAGTTTATCCAACGCTGTCTTGGCGATTTCCCGACGAATCGGGTCGAAGCCGGACAGGATGACTGCTTCTGGAGTATCGTCAATAATCAGATCGATACCAGTCAACGTTTCCAGGGCACGAATGTTACGTCCTTCGCGTCCGATAATACGTCCCTTCATCTCATCATTTGGCAGCGTAACCACAGAAACGGTTGTTTCTGCTACGTGGTCTGCTGCACAACGTTGAATGGAGGTCGTAATGATCTCACGAGCACGCTTGTCCGCTTCTTCCTTGGCCTGAGTCTCAATCTCCTTGATCATCACAGCCATTTCGTGACGGACGGTATTCTCTACATCAGTGAGAATGATCGTCTTCGCCTCATCCTGCGTCAAGCCGGAGATTCGTTCTAGCTCTGATACTTGTTCTTTATATAAGTGCTCTACCTTGCTTTGCAGTTCTGCGATGGCACGGTCACGCTCAGACAATTCTTCTTCTTTGCGCTCCAACTGTTCCATCTTGCGGTCCAACGATTCTTCTTTTTGTAGAATTCGTCGTTCCTGACGCTGGATCTCATTGCGTCTCTCACGCAATTCAGTTTCTGCTTCGGATCGAAGCTTGAACACTTCATCCTTTGCCTCCAGCACCTTTTCCTTCTTAACGGCTTCGGCGTCCCGTTTGGCTTCCTCCACGATCTGTCGTGCAGCTTCTTCTGCACTGGAGATCTTCGCTTCCGCAATGGATTTACGAGTGAAGTAGCCTGCACCCAAGCCGATCAGCAGGGCAACGAGCACAATGACAACAGTAAGTATAGGATCCATAGGCTTTTTCGTTTCACCTCCTTATTGTAAGACATCTCCCCGCTTTCCAAGCATTCGTTTTTCATGGAGTGCTCTCACATTTGAACATTCGGCTAAAAAACAAGACCGATTTTACTCGGTCCGCTGAATCCGTACAGCTTTCGCACGGTTTTTCAGTTGTTCCATAGGCAACGAGTGAGCAAATCACAAAAAGATATGATACACCAAGTAAATACAAACCTATTTTATTATTTGTGAACAAGAATTGTCAAGATCATGCAAATAGAGTTGGCCCTAACTATCGCTTCTATGACGCAATTCTTCACGCATTTGTTGAATGATCGCATGTGAGAATCCCTTGCGCATCAGCATGGACAGCAACTTGCGTTCTTCATCGGGGTTCGGTGCACCCTCTATGCGCCGCGCCTTCTTCTCTATCAATGCTCGAGCAGCATCTAGTTCAGCCTGCCTAGACACGCCACGTACTGCGTCCTCTACAATCGCTCTATCCACTCCACGCTGGGTAAGCTCCATACGCAGCATATACGGGCTCCTCGGCTTCAATCGCAATCGCTCGTCTACCCATTGCTTCGCAAATGCTTCATCATCGATGTAGCGTTGATCCTTGCAGCGCTGGCATATCTCTTCGGCAATCTGCGTAGAAAATCCCTTCTCTATCAAATAGGAATGTAGCTGACTGCTTGTCCGCGGGCGTATGCCGAGATATCGCAGGGCACCTAAATACGCCTTGTGCTTCTCTTCTGCTACCAGGACTTCTCTGTAAAATGCTTCATCTAATTCTGTTCCTTTAAACAGGTTGTACTTTACCAGTATGTCTTCATGTACGGTAAATGCATACTCGCCTTCTACATCGATATGGTAACGGTGCTTTTGTTTGGTGTCCCGGTGGACGGCGGTAATAAGCCCGCTCTTCATCATTCTTCACTCCTTTCGCAAAAGCTAAAATAACAGCCTGTCTTATCGACAGGCTGCTGTTTACCTTCCCATTACTCCAAATCAAATGCAGGCTCTTCATCTTGCTCTGGGTCATTTACAGCTTCACCTTCTGGAACAGAACCAGGGTTTAGGCTAAAGTATTCGCGCACTTTTGTTTCAATCTGCGATGCGATGTGCGGATTTTCCTTCAGGAAGACCTTCGAATTCTCTCTACCTTGGCCGAGTCGCTCTTCGTTGAAGGAATACCAAGCACCACTCTTTTGCACGACATCAATCTCAGAACCGATGTCGAGAATGCTACCTTCTCTGGAAATACCTTCGCCGTACATGATATCCACTTCAGCAACCTTGAATGGTGGTGCTACTTTATTTTTCACGACCTTAATCTTCGTCTTGCTACCCAAAATGTCGTTGCCGACTTTGATAGATTCCGCTTTACGAACATCCAAGCGAACACTCGCGTAGAACTTCAAAGCGCGTCCACCTGGAGTTGTTTCTGGGTTACCGAACATAACTCCCACTTTTTCACGAAGCTGGTTGATGAAGATTGCAATCGTTTTGGACTTGTTGATGGCACCAGATAGTTTGCGGAGTGCTTGGGACATCAAGCGTGCTTGCAAACCTACGTGGGAATCTCCCATCTCGCCTTCGATCTCTGCTTTTGGCACGAGTGCCGCAACGGAGTCGACTACGATAATGTCTACTGCACCAGAGCGCACCAGTGCTTCCGCGATCTCCAAAGCTTGCTCACCAGTGTCTGGTTGGGACAACAGCAATTCATCGATGTTCACACCCAGCTTAGCAGCGTAAACCGGATCCAGGGCATGCTCAGCATCGATAAAAGCAGCTTGTCCACCCTGTCTTTGCACTTCTGCGATGGCATGAAGCGCTACTGTTGTTTTACCAGAAGACTCTGGTCCGTAAATCTCAACAATCCGTCCGCGTGGGAACCCACCCACACCAAGTGCGATATCTAGAGCAAGTGCACCGCTAGAAGCCGTAGAAATCTGGATGTTGGATACTTCCCCCAACTTCATAATGGAACCTTTTCCGAATTGCTTTTCTATTTGACGCAATGCACTCTCCAAAGCTGCGCGACGATCTGACAAATGGTACACACCCTTTCAATTTTCGCATCTCTTTTGCTTGTCTTCATCATACCTCGAGACAGAAGTGTTTGCCAAGTATTTTTTGCGAACAAATATTCGCATCGATAAAAAGCAGCCATTTCCTGGTTGCTCCCAGCGAAATGGCTGCTTCTCATTTCTATCGAATTAGGAACGCTTTGCTCCGCGAGGCTTTGCAGGCTCCAGATTGATTCGTTTTCCGTTGATACGCGTTTGACGCAGTGACTCATATACGAATGCCGCTACCTCTTCTGGAACCTCAACAAACGTGAAGTTCTCGAAAATGTCGATGCGACCTACTGATTTTCCTGGGATACCCACAGATTCAGAGATCTCTCGTACCAGATCCTGTGGCTTCATGTTCGCATTGCGGCCTACGTTCAGGAAGAAGCGAACCATACCTTTTGCTGCGCCTGTCTCACCAAAGTTGTACGCTTCTGCTTCCTGCCCTTGTCCCGCTTCGGTATGGAATGCCAGGTGCAATGCAGCAGCTGCTACTTTTTCAGCCGGGTATTGACCTACGAGAGCATCCGCTACTTTTTGATACATATCCGCGATTGCATCGCTTTCCAAAAGGCTAGTCAACTGTTCACGCAATTGCTCTTGTTTGCGCTCAGCCACTTCCTCCAAGGAAGGAACATTGCGAGAGAGCACTTGTGCTTTTGTCTGCTTTTGGATAAACATCATTTGTCTTACTTCACGAGGCGTAACCAGCGTCATCGCAATTCCTTTGCGACCTGCGCGACCAGTACGACCAATACGGTGTACGTAGCTCTCAGAGTCTTGTGGAATATCGTAGTTGATTACGTGAGAGACGTTTCCTACGTCGATACCGCGTGCTGCTACGTCAGTTGCGATCAAGAATTCAATCGAGCCCTCACGGAACGCATTCATGACCTTGTCACGTTGTGCCTGTGACAAGTCGCCATGCAATCCGTCCGCAAGGTATCCGCGGGATTGCAGCACTTCGGACAGCTCATCTACACCGCGCTTGGTGCGGCAGAAAATGATACCCAGCTCGACATCCTCACTGTCCAAGATGCGGCAAAGGCTCTCTACTTTGTTACGGTCAAACACTTTGTAGTATACCTGTTCGATCAATGGCGCCGTTACTTCTTCACGGCTAACCGCGATCGTTTGCGGCTGTTTCATGTAACGGGTAGCCAAACGCTTGATTTCTGGCGGCATCGTCGCAGAGAACAGCAAGGTTTGACGCTCTTCCGGCATATCTGTGATGATCGTCTCGATATCTTCGATGAAGCCCATGTCCAGCATTTCATCCGCTTCATCCAAAACGAGTGTATGCACGTGATCCAGCTTCAATGTTTTACGGCGCAAGTGGTCCATAACACGGCCAGGAGTACCTACAACGATTTGTACACCTTGACGCAGTGCACGAATTTGATGTCCGATCGATTGTCCGCCATAGATTGGCAGCGTACGAACTTTGTTGTATTTCGAGATGCGCAAGAGCTCTCCCGCAACCTGTATAGCCAGCTCACGAGTTGGGGTCAGCACAATCGCTTGTACACGATTGGCAGGCGTAATCTTTTCTACAAGTGGAATCCCGAATGCAGCAGTCTTACCAGTACCTGTCTGTGCTTGACCAATCAGGTCTCCGCCATCCAGAACTTTTGGAATGCAAGCTGCCTGAATCGGTGATGGCTCCTCGAAGCCCATATCGTGAATCGCTTGCAGAATAGATTTATGTAAAGGAAAATCGGAAAAAATCGTCATGAAAAAAATCACCTTTCTTTTTGCATTTGCAGCGCATAAAACAACGCGTATTTAGCGGCACGCCCAACGATTGCATGCCTTCTTCCGGCAAGGCGCAGTTCTTTTACAACTGTAGGTATTCCTTCTGCCGCAATCCCTACGTAAACAAGGCCAACAGGCTTGCCCTCGGAAGGATCGGGTCCAGCCACTCCCGTAACAGAAATCCCGTAAGTAGCTCCCAGCTTTTCTCTTACATGTTCAGCCAGCAATTGAGCTGTTTTCTCACTGACTGCCCCATCAGTTTGCAAAATGGAATCAGGTACTTCGAGTAGCTGATTTTTCACTTCATTGGTGTAGCAGACTACCCCGCCACGAAACACTTGCGAGCTTCCCGGCACAGAGGTAATCAACGAGGCAATTGCTCCTCCTGTGCAGCTTTCTGCACAAGCAATCGTCTCATTTCTCATTTTTAGCTCAGAAACCAGTACATCATGCAACGACGATTTCTCGCCAATCCCGTACATATACTGGCCAACACGGCTGAGAATTTCTTTTTCTACAGGCAAGATTAGGGCTTCCCCTTCTTCGACTGTAGCAGCTTTTGCCGTAATCCGTAGCGTTACTTCGAATTCTTTGGCGTATGGCGCGATCGTCGGATTGTCCTGCTTTTCGATCAGATCGAGCAGTTTTTCCTCCAAGGCGGATTCGCCTATTCCATAGAACCGGAGTACATGAGAATGAAACACTTGCTTTTCGGGGAGCAAGTCGGTCAAGTAAGGCATCACGTAATTCTCCACCATTGGATACAGCTCGCTTGGTGGTCCAGGCAACAGCACGAACGTACTACTGTCATGACGGATCGCCATCCCCGGCGCCATCCCGAAATCGTTGGAGAATACATGGCTACCTGAAAGCACCAGCGCCTGCTTACGATTGTTCTCCGTCATGACAATCCCACGTTGCGAAAAGAATTTTTCAATTCTCTCCATGGCCTCTGAATTCGTTTCCAATTCAATGCCTACATGCCCCGCCAAGGTTTCTTTCGTCAAATCATCTTGAGTCGGCCCTAGCCCACCCGTGAAAATGACGAGGTCAGATCGCCTTGATGCCAATCGAATCACTTGTAGCAATCGCTCCGTGTTGTCTCCCACAACCGTATGAAAATAAACTCCCACGCCAATTTCCGCCAGCTTCTGAGAAAGAAACTGTGCGTTGGTGTTAGCGATCTGGCCTAACAAAAGTTCGGTACCTACCGCGATAATCTCCGCTCTCATCTTCCTCATCCATTCTCTTTGAGAGTAGAAAAGCCTCTAAACTAATAGTTTATCACTTGCAAACGCTCAAGAGAAGAGTCTTGTGAAAAAAGAGACCAATACCCGCATTACGAGTATTGGATCACGTTACGATTTTTCGCAAAGTAGTCGTACCCGGAGTAAATCGTGATGATCACCATCGCCCAAGTAGCTACTTCGTCGAACGGAATGCCGAAGAACTCAAATGGGAAGTTGCGAATCATGACAGCCGTAATCGCTACGATCTGCACCCATGTTTTCAGTTTACCCAATGCACTCGCAGCAATTACCTGTCCTTCTGCCGCAGCAACTAACCGTAGACCCGTTACCGCAAACTCCCGGCTGATAATGACAATCGCAATCCACGCTTCCAGACGCTGCATCTCTACGAGTGAAATGAGTGCTGCAGAAATCAACAGCTTATCAGCAAGCGGGTCCAGGAACTTCCCCAAGTTCGTCACGATTTTATTTTTCCGTGCAATATAACCGTCGAGTCCGTCCGTACTGGCTGCTAGGATAAACACCAAAGCCGCAATCAGCTCGTTATACGTCATCGTCAGGCTGCCGATCGAAAATGTCCCGATGTTGTAACGCACCAGCATAAAAAACATGACTACCGGAACCAGAAAAATCCTGGCGAGGGTGATGCGGTTGGCGAGATTCAACTAGACTACCTCCCCGGCTAAATCGTATTCATAGGAGTGTGTAATTTTCACTTTTACGATGGTACCCAGTTCGCCTTTAAAACCAGTGACGAATACTTCACCATCGATTTCCGGAGCGTCATACTGTGTTCGACCTACATAAATATCGTTGCGTCCCTCGTAACGTTCAATCAAAACATCCAAGACTTGACCAACAAAGCGTCCGTTGCGATCTCCGGCTACTTCACGCTGAATTTCCATCAGCATGTTCGCACGTTTTTCCTTAACCTCTTCGTCAACGTGGTCAGGCAGACGGGAAGCTGGAGTGTCATCCTCGTTGGAGTAAGTAAACACACCCAGTCGATCAAAGCGAATATCCTTCACAAACTCGCTCAGGCGCTCGAAGTCTTCCTCTGTTTCCCCCGGGAACCCTACGATCAAAGAGGTACGCAGTGCAACATCTGGAACCTGCGCGCGAATTTTTGCTACCAGCGCACGAATGTCCGTCTGTCTTCCAGGGCGACGCATCCTTTTCAGAATATGGTCTTCGGAGTGCTGCAAAGGCATATCCACGTATTTGCACACTTTTGGATTGGTAGCAAAAGTGTGGATCAATTCATCCGTGAAAAATCCAGGGTATGCATAGTGAAGACGAATCCACTTGATGCCCTCAACTTCTGCCAGACGGTTTAAAAGTTCAGGAAGCATCAGTTTTCCATCGTAAATATCCGTTCCGTAGTTCGTAGAATCTTGTGCGATCAGACTTACTTCTACGATACCTTGAGCAGCCAAATGACGCGCTTCTTCCACGATGGACTCGATGGTACGACTGCGGAATCCCCCACGCATTAAAGGAATCGAGCAGAACGTACAGGCGTTGTCACAACCCTCGGCAATTTTAATATATGCAGTGTATGTGCCTTCTTTTACTTTCCGCTTCACTACATCTTCGTACGTAAAAATGGGATTTCCAACAAAAATCGGTCGCTTACCCTCTAGAGATTCTTCGATAATACCTGTAATCGACATAAAATCGCCTGTTCCGACAATGCCGTCCACCTCAGGAATCTCATTCAAGATATCCTCTTTGTAACGTTGTGTGAGACAGCCTGCCACCACAAGCGATTTCAGTTTGCCGGATTCCTTCAATTCACCCATTTCCAGAATCTTGTTTACGGATTCTTCCTTGGCTGCATCGATGAAACCGCAGGTATTGACGATGACCACAGTTGCTTCTTCCGGGTTATCAACCAGTTCATAACCTTTTTCATCTATCAGATGGGCCATCATGTCCGAATCAACGAGATTCTTTTCACAGCCCAGCGTAACAATCGCTACTTTTTCACGCGTGCCTACCTTCTCTGTCATCTTTTTTCCTCCAATTGGTCACACCAACCCATATTACACCTATCCAGTATAATATAAGCCTAAAGGAAGTGTCAAAACAGAGAAAAGTACAAAAGGCAAGCATATGCTTGCCTACTGGGTGACCGCCTCTTTTACTTTCATCGTAATATTGGACGGCATTGACTTCATTTTTGACGTGTCTACCAAGACTCCGTTAACCTTTAACTCCACTACTGTCGGTTTGCCTAAACGAATATAAGCGGATTTTCCCAGCTCAATCGTTTTTTCCTGATCTTTCTTGAGCGTTCCCTGCTCAACATAAGTTTTGCCTTTTCCTTCCGAAATACCAAACCAGCTTGTTTCTGCTTTCACCTTCAGATAAACCGTGATTTTTTCTCCACCTTGCAAGGAATAGTTATACATCGATCCTTGCTGCGATTCGAATGTGATGGTTGCCTGAGGAGTTTCTGTAACGGTCTCAGGTGGGGTTGTTCCTGTTTCAGGACTCGGTGTGGTAATAGAAGGAGGCTTCGGTTGTTGAGCAATCGGGGATGTTCCCGCTCCACCACCATTGCCAGGCGTGACAAATTCCGCTCCAGGATTAACTGCTCCACCCGGCACTGGCTGAGTCAACTGACCTCCGTTGTTGTTGACGACAGCGAAATAAATAACCCCGATAATCAAGGCAATAAACAAGACGAGCAAGGTTTTGGTAACCCATCGCCCCGCTTGTAATGGATTGTTCGCTGAAGCAACTCGTCTGCGACGCAGTCGTTCTACTTGCTCAGTAGGTGGCTGGGCCGGCAAATCGGACTGAAAGTGAGTCAGGATGTGGTTCGGGTCTAGACCGACAGCTTCCGCATAACTCTTTATAAAAGCACGCGCGTAAAAGTGGCCAGGAAGTACGTGAAAATGACCCCTTTCAATGGCTTCCAAATATCGCCGCTGTATCTTGGTGATACGTTGGATGTCGTCGAGCGTGATTCCTTTTTCTTCGCGGGCCCTTTGCAGGACTTGACCTAGCTCAGACACAGCTGCCCCTCCTTAATTCATTTCGAAATTATCAAAGCCGCGATTGTTGATAAGCTCATATGTAATCTCTTCATCCGGATGATGACGCAGCTCAATAATGTAATGGAAATCATCAAGTTGGTACTCTGATTCCCTTACGAATATATCCGGATGCTCAATGATTTTTGCGGCAGGAAAGTTCATAATCTCCCGAAGCAAGGTGAAGTGCTTTTCTGTCGATCGCAGCGTTGAGACAATTCCATCTATCAAATATACATGATCAGTAGACATTTCATCAATGGCTAAGGAACTACGCACCGTTTGGCGCAACAAAGTAGAGGAAATGAATGTCCAACGTTTATTGGCGGATACGCTGGCAGCAATCATGGATTCAGTCTTCCCTACGCGAGGCATGCCACGAATCCCAATGAGCTGGTGACCTTCCTTCTTCAGTATTTCTGCCATGAAATCGACCAGCAAGCCCAGCTCCTCACGAACAAAGCGAAACGTTTTTTTGTCCTCGCTATCCCGTTCAATATAGCGACCGTGACGCACAGCCAATCGATCCAGCATTGTCGGGGGACGTAACCTCGTTATGGTTATGTTGTCCATTTTTTGCACAACGTTGCGCAAAACCTCCATTTTTTCATCATCATCGGTCAAGAGCAGCATACCTCGACGCATGGTATCCACACCATTGATCGTCACGATATTGATGTTCAACATCCCCAGAATAGAAGATACGTCCCCTAAGAGACCGGGACGGTTACGGGCAATCTCATACTCCATGTACCATTCTTTCTTCGCTTCCATATGCAATCCTCTCCGCCAACCAGAATTCTCTTCTTATGTAGTATATCACGTTCGTTTCATTCGACAATCGCGAAAAGAAAAATCCCCAAAAGTAGGGGATTTGAATGGCTAGCTGCCAGCGTTCGCGTTATTGCGATTCTGAACAAGCTTCACCATGAGTGATGCCAAAGCTTGTTGCTGCTGTTGATCACCCGCGTCCCACAGCTGTTTCAACAGACGCTCCTGATCGTTTTTCGGGTCTACTTGCTCAGACAGATAGCTACCGATTTGATAAGCTACATTTTGAAGCGTTTCGCTTTCCATCCCGGCTTGTTTCGCTTGGTCTACCCGATCTCCGAGAAACGCTTTCCAGTCGCTGAAATTGTCAAGAATCGACATAGGGAAATTCCCTCCTTTTGTACGTTGCGAACAGATTTGCTGCCCACACAAAAGGTAGAATTCCATCATTTCTCCTATTTTATTCATGCATACTTCTCTTCTACGTGTACCATCCACCGTTTGGACTAATCACTTGCCCCGTCACATAACTGGCATCCGCCGAAAGCAAAAAGCGCACGACTGCCGCTACCTCGTATGGTTGTCCAAGACGGTTGGCTGGTATTTCTTCCGCGATCATTTCCATTTCATCCGGAGCAAAGCGCTCCATCATGCCACCTGCAATAGCTCCAGGAGCGACTGCATTTACCGTGATTCCGTTTGGGGCCATTTCCTTTGCCAGAGCTTTGGTGAACGTATTGACTGCTCCTTTGGTCATGGAATACAGCACCTCACATGACCCACCTGTCAGTCCCCAAATGGAAGAAATGTTAACGATACGCCCATACCTTGCGCGCAGCATGGCCGGAACAGCCGCTTGGCAGACCAAAAAAGAGGAACGAACATTAAGGGCGATGAGCTCATCAAATTTCTCGACAGTCACATCCGTAAACAAGCCGACATCGTCCACTGAGGCGTTGTTTACGATCAATAGTGGTGCAACCTGCATCTGAGCAAACATCGCCGCAATTTGCTGTGGGTCCCGTAGATCAGCTTGGAGGATGACGTATGGAACACCCCGCTCCTGGCATTTTTGGACCAAGGGCTCCAATTTGTCTTTATTTCGGTTGTAATGCAGATAAAGGGGAACCCCCGCATCAATCAGGTAGGCACCGATCGCCTGCCCGATCTCCCCGGAAGCTCCCGTAATTAACGCCCACGGCGTCTCTTGCTTGAACATGAATACATTACTCCTGTGGCGAAGCAGAACGAACGATGGAAACAGCAATCTGCTCGATTAAAAAATGCTCCTTCAAACGTTTTTCCACATCTTCGCGTGTGATCGACTCCAAAGTCGGCACTACGGAAAACAGATCATTTCCGTTAAATTTGAAGCTGGTAAACTGGTTAGCGATAAACTCCACGGAGTTTAGAGAACGCAGGAAGTTTCCGATTTTTTTACGCTTCGCACGCTCAAAATCATCCTGGGCTATACCGTTTTGCTTCAACTGTTCGATTTCCGCTTTGATCGTTTCCACTAAACGCTCTGGATCAGGTGTATCTCCACCAATGATCGTATACGCATAATCCTGCTCGCTGCTGTAGTCAAAATCAAAGCTTTCCGTAATCAGCTCACTGTCATACAAACGCTCATAGACAGCGGAGCTTGTGCCGAACGCGATGTCCAATACCAGTTTAGTAGTCAACTCGCGTTTTAACAAGGCTTCCTTGGTTAGACCGTTTTCCTTTTCCTTGATTCCGATCATGCATTTGGGCAAGCCAACTGTTAGAAATGCTTCTACTTTCGCTTCCGCTGGAGCTGATGGCTCTTCTGGAAAAACGCGCGTGATTTGTGGCGCAGGAGCAAACTCCTTTGCTCCCTGATTTTCACGAATGAGCTTCATGATCGCTTCTGGCTCGAAGGAACCCACGACCAATAGGAGCATATTGGCAGGATGATAAAACGTTTCATAGCACTGATACAAATATTCTTTTGTAATATGAGAGATCGTCTCGATCGTACCCGCAATCTCAATGTTAATCGGATACTTTTGGTACATGGCCTTCAAGAGGTTCATGTACACCTTCCAGTCAGGATTGTCATCGTACATGGTGATTTCCTGGCCGATGATTCCTTTTTCCTTTTCTACACTGGCATCTGTAAAATACGGATCCTGCACATAATCGAGCAGCAGATTCAGATTGTCATCTAACTTATCTGTGCACGAGAACAAATACGCCGTACGATTGAAGCTCGTGAACGCATTGCAGCTCGCCCCGTTTTTACTGAATTCGTGCATGACATCCCGATCTTTTTTCTCAAACATTTTGTGCTCAAGAAAATGCGCAATGCCGTCGGGAACATTGATTTCTTCCCCGCTTCGGGTGCGGAAGTGGCTATCAATGGAGCCGTAGCGCGTAGTGAACACAGCGTATGTTTTGCTGAAGCCCTGTTTGGGAACCAGATAAACTTGCAACCCATTTTGGAGAGTTTCATGATATACCGTTTCATTTACTTGATCAAAGACAGTGCTCTGCATCTTATGCCTCTCCCTTCTTGTCCCGCAGCAGATAAATCGTGTCGATCGTCACCTTGCTTGCTACCTTCTTGATATCCTCAATGGTCGCTTCGTTGATCCCAGCCAAAAGCTCTTCGATTTTCCGAGGACGTCCACTAATCACACCATTGTACGTAAATTCAATCATCCCGCGTGCACTGTCCAACAGCTCACGGAACTGGTTAGACAAGGTCGCACGCGTCTGGCTCATTTCCTCATCCGATATGGTTCCTTGTTGCATCAGATCAAGCTGCTGCTTAATAATCTCAACCGCACGCTGATATTTGCTAACATCAATCCCAGACATAATCATGAGAATCCCTTTGTGGCTCTCTAGCCTGGAAACGGCATAGTAAGCGAGACTTTCTTTCTCACGGACGTTGACAAACAGCTTGGAGTGAGGAAATCCGCCTAAAATTCCGTTGAACAAGAGCAGGGTCGGGTAATCGTCATCCTTATAAGTGATCTGCGTACGGCAGCCGATGTTGAGCTTTGCTTGGTTGACATCGAGTCGATCGATCACTTCTCGTTCATCTGATACATCCTTCGCCGTCGATGCTATCTGCAGTTCTCCTACTTGGGAGCGATCCAATGGGATATGCTTGCGAATAGCCTCGCTTACTTCCTGCTGATCAACATCGCCCACCACGAACATATTGATCGGATTCGTCGTCGTTACTTCTTTAAAATATTGATACAACTCCTGACCAGTAATCTTTGGCAAATCTGCCACACGGCCTTGGACGAGAAGAGAGAATGGTTCACCTTTACACATTTCTTCTGTCACGCGTTGGTTCGCATACTTCATTTTGTCGTCGATCAAACTCTCCATCCGTTTTCGTAGCGTCTCTTTTTCCTGTGTCATGTATTTTTCGGAAAAAGCGTTGTCCTGTACATACGGTCTGACGAGCATATCTCCTACGAATTCGATGGCCTGCTCCAAAAGTGAAGCTTCATTGGACAAATATTTTTCATTTGGTACTTCCATATAAATTTGCAGGATTTGCCGCTCGCCTTTTTTCATGACATCGACATCAAAAATGGCACCATACAGGAAATCCAAATGTGCTCGCAATAGCTTCGTTTCTGGAAAACGAGCGCTGGCACGTTTCATGACCATCGCAAGCAATGCTGTTTTCGTTACGTGCTCCTCCGATAGCGCCTGTTCAATCATCGTCACGATCGTCGTTGTCTTGAACTTTTCGGTTGGAAGGATATGTACGTTCATCCCATTGATTTGGGAGCTTTGAAATGCAATTCCGGTTGTAGAAGCAGTCATAGTCCAATCTCCCTTCTCCATCAGCTTACTCAGACTCTTCTCTATTGTAACCAATTGTCAGGGCATCAAGCATCAGAATCTTCCATTATAAATCCCAGTGCTTCATCCTATGCGCTCACGCAAGTCCCGTAATACGCAAATCACAGCGCTTCCATTATATAAAAAAAGAGTGAATGCACCTTTTTACGAAGGGCGTTCACTCTTTTCCTTACATATCCATTGCATCCCAGTCTCGAGGATCATCCGATGTGCTATGCTCTTCAACAAATCGACCGCAATCAGACGAGAGACAGAGCATGCCATCCAACTGCTCATCATGAAAGGGTAAGCCGTGGCTTCCCCCACAGTACGGACAAGTCCACATACGAAGGGCCTCCTTTTAATTATGAAGGTACTCCGTAGTAGTTTGTCCAAATATTAGAGGGGACTCTCCACTTTATTTTGCTCCCAAATCCGCAAGTAATCATACGGATCGATCGCTTTCCCCGTACTGTTACGATAGAGGCCAAAATGCAGGTGAGGTTCAAACATTCCCACTGTACCAGTTCCACCGTAGCCTGTATCTCCAACAAAACCGATCAGCTGTCCAGCTTTTATCGTTTTCCCTACATGCAATCCTGGTGCATACGCCTGCAAATGAGCGTAATACATCCGATATTGGCCATTCTCATCCGTAATGTTTACTCTCCAGCCACCATACGTATTCCAGCCCACTTTGTTGATCGTCCCATTGGATACCGAGTAAATCGGCGTTCCTTTCGGTGCCATAATGTCGATGCCCTCGTGACTGCGGACACTGCCGCTATTCGACTCGGTCCACTCTCGATCGGACCCGAAGCTATCCCCATACGGCTCATACCAACTATTATCGTGGAAAGGAAACCGAAATTGTTTCCCACTCAATTGATCATTCGCAACTTTTGTGGCAATGGGATGTTCAGCTTTTTGTGCACCTTCTGGCAAAAATAAAATTTGGCCCACCAGTAACTCATCAGAAGAGAGAGGGTTATTTTTCTGAATCGCACTCATGTTCGTGTCATGGCGAGCTGCAATTTTTGATAAGGTATCTCCCTGTTGAACGACATATGGATTCAAGGAGTATTTCACACTCGCAGCCTTGTCTTCCACGGTTTTGGACTGTATGTATGCAACAGCCGACGTCTCATCCCATTGAACTTGATAGCCAAATGCCTCGGAGATAAATCGGATCGGAACAAGTGTCCGCTTATTCACAATGATTGGAGAAACATCCATCTTCAAACGTTTTCCATCTACGTACGCAGTCTGGCTTCCAATTGTTAGGGTGATATGCTTGCCTTTTTTGTTGAGCAATACTTTTTGCGTATCGGCATCGTAGCTGACTTCTGATCCTGTTGCCTCCGCTACTACCCGTATCGGAACAAGCATGCGCCCATTTCGATGGATTGGCGATACATCCGATTGGACTCCCATTCCATCGACAACGACAGAAATGATCGGTCCTGGCTCATTTGCTGAAACCATTCCACCAGATACTGCTATCATCAGGCAAAAAACAAAAGCGCCTAGAATCCTGTTCCATCGATAACTGCTGTACTGATGTAGACAGCGGTTCATCTTTTTCCCTCCCCACAGACAATTTGCAAAAACGGATAGGACCGTTTTTGGCGGACCGCAAGCAGTCACAAAAATTATCGCACAGGGGAAGTGACAGGTTCTAGACGCTAAATTTTGTCAACGAAAGATTAACGTGATCCCGTATCGTAAGGTTTGCCGAGAGCCGCTGGAGCACTGGATCGTCCTACCAGACCAGCCATCACGAGAATCGTCAGTACGTACGGAAGCATGAAGATAAATTCAGTAGGAATGTAATTGGTCAATCCGAAGATTTGCACCAAAGACTTGATCGCTTGAGCGACACCAAAGAATAATGCTGCTCCCATCACACCCATTGGATGCCATTTACCAAAGATCAAGGCCGCAATCGCGATAAAACCTTGTCCGGAAACCGTGTTATGGGAAAAGTTACTGGTCGTCGTCAAAGAAATGGTAGCTCCACCCAATGCAGCCAGCATACCACTGATCATAACAGCCGTGTAGCGCATTCTCTTCACATTGATCCCTACTGTATCAGCAGCACGCGGATGCTCACCAACTGAACGCAAGCGCAAACCAAATGGTGTCTTAAATACAACATACCAAGTTACGAAAACAGCGATGAAAGCCAAATAGCTAGTAGGATAAGCCTCAAAAATGGCATGTCCGATATACGGAATTTCACTCAATCCAGGAATACTGAATTTGTTAAACACTGAGTTCAATGTCGTTGTCTGACCTGCTCCGTTAAAAATAATTTTGGTCAGGTAGATGGAAAGTCCAGCTGCTAAGAAGTTCAGAGCCACACCGCTGACGGTCTGGTCCGCTTTAAACGTTACCGAAGCAACAGCGTGCGGGAGTGCAAAAATAGAACCAGCAATCCCTGCCGCAATAAATCCGACCCACGGTGCCCAAGCACCAAGTGAATCTTGGAAAGCATAGGTCATTACGGCACCAGTAAAAGCACCGATAATCATCATACCTTCTAGCGCAATGTTTACGACACCAGAACGCTCGGAATATAGTCCACCCAATGCAGCAAAAATCAAGGCCGTGGAAAACACGATGGTATCATGAACGAGGTTGCTGAGAATTAATCCCCAATCCATCAGTTTCCACCTTCCTTTTTCTTCATCAAGATCGGCTTAATAAACATTTTCACGATGCCATGTGCAGCAACGAAGAAAATAACAGAAGCAATCACGACACGAATCAACTCAAACGGTACACCCGCACTAAACTGCATACCGCTCGCACCGAATGTGAGAACCCCAAACAATATGGCAGCAAGGATAACCCCGAATGGTGTATTTCCGCCAATCAATGCTACCGCGATTCCATCAAAGCCATAGCCCGTATGCTGCGTCATAATCGCTTGATAGTGGAATACGCCCAAAATCTCAGTAGCTCCACCAATTCCTGCAAACATACCACCAATGAACATAGCCTTTACAACATTTCGATTCACGTTCATACCAGCATACTCAGAAGCATGCGGGTTCAAACCAACGGAACGCAATTCAAAACCAGATTTTGTTTTCCAAAGGATGATATAGAAGAAAATAGCTGCGAGTACGGCAATCAGTGTACCCCAGTGCAGACGAGCATTGTCAAACATTTCAGCGAGCCATCCAATGGTAATGATCGCAGAATCCTTTACCTCTTCAGATGTTTGTTTGCCTGCTGGAATGAAGAAAGCATTCATGACCCAGTTTGCAAAGTAAAGAGCAACCCAGTTCAACATGATGCTCGTAATAACCTCATTGACACCACGGGCTGCTTTCAAATAACCGGCAATGGCACCCCACAAACCACCTGCTACAGCACCTGCAATGATAGCAAGTGGAGCATGAATGATAGCAGGAAGGTCAAAAGAAACACCTACGACAGTAGAAGCAATCATCCCTACGATAAATTGACCCTCTGCCCCGATGTTAAAGAGACCTGTACGGAAAGCAAACGCTACAGCCAAACCTGTAAAGATCAAAGGCGTAATTTGGCGAATCGTTTCACCAAAGTTATACGCGCTACCAAATACTTTTTTAATCAAAGCCGCATAGGCATCGATTGGATTAAATCCACCTGCCAACATTGCGATTGCCCCAGTCAAAAGACCCAGAATGATCGCTACGGCAGGAACGAGAAACGATTCTTTCGTGAAGACCGCTATAACTCTATTCATCGTTTCCCCCTCCTTGCATTACTTTTCCGCCGGACATCATCAAGCCGAGCTCTTGCTCCGTTGTCGATTTTGCATCGACAATCCCCACAATCGCTCCCTCATAAATAACCGCAATCCGGTCAGACAAATTGATAACCTCATCCAATTCTAAGGAAAGCAAGAGAACCGCTTTTCCCTGATCGCGTTGATCAATCAGTCTGCGATGAATGAATTCGATAGCCCCTACGTCCAAGCCACGAGTAGGTTGAGCCGCAATCAGCAAATCCGGGTTCTTGTCCACTTCGCGGGCAATAATTGCCTTCTGTTGGTTTCCTCCCGAAAGCGCACGTGCTGGCGTGTAAATACTCGGAGTCCGAACGTCGAATTCTTCGATAAGCTTGGCCGCATGCTTGTCAATGGCGCCATAATCAAGAAAACCGCTTTTACAAAACGTTGGATGGAAATATGTTTCCAATACCATATTTTCACTCATGGTGAAATCAAGAACCAATCCTCGTTTGTGTCGGTCTTCAGGAATATGTGACAACCCTGATTCCGAGATGTTGCGCGGACTTTGATTCGTAATTTCTTTGCCATTAAGAAGGACACGCCCACTTGTTGCTTTACGCAAGCCAGTTAATGCTTCAATCAGTTCACTTTGGCCATTTCCGTCGACTCCTGCAATTCCAAGAATTTCGCCGGCGCGAACCTCTAAGCTGAGATTGTTCAGTGCATTCACACCGCGGTTACCCATCGCAGTCAAGTTCTCTACGGCCAGGATCGTTTCTTTGGGTTTTGCTTCCGTTTTATCCACGCGGAAGTTCACTTCACGACCAACCATTTTTGCAGCCAAGTCGTCTGGATTCGTATCTTTTACCAGTACGGAGTCAATGACTTTTCCTCGACGAATGATCGTAACCGCGTCACATACAGCCATAATTTCTTTCAGCTTGTGTGTGATCAGGATAATCGTCTTACCTTCTTTTACTAAGTTATGCATGATCTCGATAAGTTCATGGATTTCCTGCGGCGTCAATACAGCCGTAGGCTCATCAAAAATTAAGATGTCCGCACCGCGATAAAGCGTTTTCAAAATCTCTACACGCTGCTGCATCCCTACTGAGATATCCTGAATTTTTGCTCTCGGATCAACTTTGAGCCCGTATTGATTCGACAGTTTTTCTACCGCTTTCTCAGCGCTTTGAATATCTATCTTCAACCCGTTTTTCGGTTCATTTCCTAGCACAATGTTTTCCGTGACTGTAAATGTTTCTACGAGCATAAAATGTTGGTGAACCATTCCGATACCAAGGTCGTTCGCAATCTTTGGACTGGTGATCTGTACAACTTTCTCGTTAATCAGAATTTCGCCTTCATCCGGCTGATATAGACCGAACAAGATATTCATGAGTGTGGACTTACCCGCGCCATTCTCTCCGAGCAGCGCATGAATTTCACCTTTACCTACGGACAGTGTAATACTGTCATTCGCAACAATGCCTGGGAACCGTTTTGTGATCCCTCTCATTTCAACCACTTTTTTTACCGAGTTCATGCATGCTCACCCCATTTTTCGGGTCTATTGTGAAGGTAAAGGACAAGGCCAGTAGCTCGAACCAGCCTTGTCCATTTGCAGCTTCCTTAGTTTTTACTTGTCAGGAACTGTGATTTCGCCTTTAACGATTTTTTGCTTGTATTCTTCAACCAGCTTCAGTACGTCTTCAGGAACGTTCTTCGTGGAAGTGTCAGCCAGACCTACACCGTTTTCAGCCAGTCCGAGCCATTGTACTCCACCTTTGAATTTATCCTCAGACAGGTCTTTTGCTACACGAATAACTGCTTCGTCTACACGTTTTACCATGGAAGTCAATGTGATCTCGTCGCCAAAAGTCAGGGATTGGTCTTTGTCAACACCGATTACCCATACGTTTTCGCCTTTAGCTTTACGGTCTTTTGCTTCGTTGAACACACCGTCGCCTGTACCGCCGGAAGCGTGGAAGATGATGTCCACACCTTGACCGTACATGGAGGAAGCCGTAGATTTACCCATGTCTGGTTTGTCAAATGCACCAGTGTATACTTTGATTACTTGGATGCTAGGATCAACAGCTTTTACACCTGCTTCGAAGCCAAGATCAAAGCGTTTGATTACCGGGATGTCAACGCCACCAACGAAACCAACTTTTTTCGTTTTGGTCATCTTCGCTGCAACTACACCAGCGAGGAAGGAGCCTTCATGCTCTTTAAAGAGTACAGATGTTACGTTAGGAGCATCTACTTCAGCGTCGATGATCGCCAATTTTGCGTTTTTGTTTTCATCTGCTACTTTTTTCAGGTGGTCACCCATCAGGAAGCCGATACCCCAAGTCAGATCCCAACCGTCTTTTACGAATTGAGTCAGGTTTGGTACATAGTCAGCATCTGATTTTGATTGCAGATAGTTTACGTTTTCTTTCGGGAGATTCAAATCGGTTTGGAGTTTTTGCAGCCCTTCCCAAGCACTCTGGTTAAAGGAGTTGTCGTTTACACCGCCAACGTCTGTAACCATACCTACTTTGATAGCTTTAGCAGCTGGAGCGCCACCATTGCTACCAGTTTGGCCTTGAGGCTGTGCTTCTGGTTTGCTTCCGCACCCAGCGAGAACGAGCGACAGGCTGAGTGTTGCCACAGAAAGCACGGATAGAACTTTCTTCATCTGAGATTACCCCCTGTTTTTAGTTGATGAAATTGTTGAGTGAGGTTACCCCCACAGTTACAACCGTCTCCGTACGACATGAAAGTGAATTTTGTCAGCCCTGAAGTAATTATGGGAGTATAGCACTGGCTTTTCACTTTCGTCGTAATGAATCTGTTTGAGCAAGAGCATGGGAGCAGATTTATCGCAATGCAGCAGGTTGGAAACCTTTTCATTGTAGCCCATGGGTTCAATATCAGCTACTGCGTATGCGATCCTTACCCCTGTTACGCTCTCCAGCCATTTGAAGATAGACTCTCCACTTGCCGCATAGCCCCCGGGCACCAGATGTGCAGGAATGCGGTCCACACAATAAACCACAGGCTCACCGTCAGCCGTGCGAATTCGCTCTACTATGAGAACGCCTTCACCCGGATTTAAGGCTAGCCGCTTCCTCTCTTCTTCAGCAGATTCGCCAAAGGATGTTTTCAGGATCAAGGTTCCTGCTGTATATCCCTGACGCTCGATTGCATCCGTCACACTAAAGAGTTCCCCAATCCCGCCTGAAAAAACAGGCTTTGAATTAATAAAGGTACCTACACCGTGTCTACGAATGACAATCTTCTCTTCCTCAAGAAGTCGGAGTGCCTCGCGAAGCGTCGCCCTGCTTACACCAAGCTGTTTAGATAGTTCGGCTTCAGAAGGGAGGCGTTCACCAGGACGAAGAAGTCCGGTTTCGATATCACTCTTGATCTTGTCCATTACCAAGAGAAACAGTGATCGAACATTCCCTTTGATGCTCATCATCATTCACTCCTGCTGTCCTTCAGCCATCCCAACAGGTAGGACGTCAGACCTCTGATTCGTATGAGACTTAATAACAACAATTTCCGTCAATCTCTTAAAAAGTTTACATGAGGGGCGAGTATCATGCAAGCCAAATATTTATGAATAATAATGCAAAATGATTAATTTCGACAGGGATTTTTCTCCTAAAATAGGAAAAAAGACCCTGCCAGTACAAATGCTGGTAGGGTCTCTCTCTATGAAATATTGCTTTCTATGGACGGACGTGGCAGACGAACCTCACGAGGCTTGCTTCCCTCATAAGGACCGACTATTCCTTGAGCTTCCATCATATCAATCAATCGTGCCGCTCGCGTATAACCGACACGGAGGCGACGCTGCAACAAAGATGCCGATGCTGTCTGGGCTTCTGAAACAATTTGAACTGCTTGATCGTACAGTTCATCATCCACGACTGGCTGCTGTTCCTCTTGCACGTCACCCGGGATCATCTCTTCATTGTAGCGAACCTCTTGCTGTTCTTTCACAAAACGAACGACCTCTTCTACTTCCTTGTCGGATACAAAGGCTCCTTGAACACGAGTCGGCTTGGATGCCCCCATCGGCAGCGAAAGCATGTCCCCTCTACCAAGAAGCTTTTCCGCTCCTCCCATATCCAGAATCGTTCTGGAGTCAGCCATCGAAGATACCCCAAAGGCAATGCGGGAAGGGATGTTCGCCTTGATCACACCCGTAATGACATCTACGGAAGGACGTTGTGTCGCGATGATGAGATGAATGCCGGAAGCACGAGCCATTTGCGCGAGTCGACAAATCGCATCCTCTACTTCTCCTGGAGCTACCATCATCAAGTCCGCAAGCTCATCGACGATGACGACAATATAGGGAAGTGGCGTCCCTTCCACTTGCGCATTGTACATTTCAATATTGCGGCTCCCTGTTTTGGCAAACAAATTATAACGCCGCTCCATCTCGGCCACGACCTTTTTCAATGCAACAGAAGCCCTTCTCGGGTCAGTAACAACAGGAGCCAACAAATGCGGAATTCCGTTGTACACATTCAATTCCACCATTTTCGGGTCAACCATCATCAGCTTGACTTCTTCTGGTTTGGCCTTGAACAAAATACTCATGATCAATCCGTTAATGCACACTGATTTTCCACTTCCCGTCGCACCTGCTACGAGCAAATGGGGCATTTTCGTCAAATCTGCTACGATCGGCTCTCCGGAAATATCCCGGCCAAGAGCAACAGTAAGCTTCCCCGCCGCATCTTGATACTCGGAAGCTTCTAACACTTCTCGTAGTGATACGACCGCTACCTCTGAGTTGGGAACCTCGATGCCAATGGCCGATTTCCCTGGGATTGGTGCCTCAATCCGGATATCTTTTGCCGCCAATGCCAAAGCAAGGTCATCCGTCAAGCTAACAATCCTGCTTACTTTTACCCCTGTAGCAGGCTGAACTTCATAGCGTGTAACAGCTGGTCCGCGATGTACTTCGGAAACCGTTGCATTGACCCCAAAGCTCTTTAGTGTCTGCACTAATTTCGCCGCATTTGAGGTATGATCAACGTCTTTTCCTGTGGAACTCGCTTTGGGCCTTGCCAGCATTTGCAGACTTGGAAGCTCATACGGGATGGTGTTCTGTTCTTCTTTGGTATCTAGTGTACCGAAGATTTCTTCTTCTCCTTCGAGCGCAAACGTAATTTCCTGATTCGTTTTCGGTTGGGAAACTCTCGCTTGATGGCTAGGATCAACTGGTTCCTCATCCTCATCCAACGCAATGCGATCCGTAAAATCACGAATTAACGGGGCGTTCGGTTGCTGGACTTCATTCTCCTGAATAGCAGGCTGTGGATATGATTTTTGCTCTTTCAACGCAGTAACCGCGATGGCCTCGTTCTCTTCCTCCGATTGCTTTTGCTTACGAGCCGCTTCGGATTCCTTTGCTTCTTTCTTTCGTTTCTCGCTCTCTTCCTGTAAAAGCTGTACAGAGTCCTTCACTGTATCCTTCGCCTTTCCATAAAACAAAGCGAGCTTGTCCTTGGCAAACATCAAAATGTTTACATAAGAAAGATTGAACAGAAACATCAGTCCCACAAGGAAAAGGAAAACAATCACGAGACCCGTACCAATTGTTCCAACAAGACCATTTGTCACCGCAAAAAACAGGGCACCGATCATTCCTCCGCCTACCCCGGTGGTGGACACTTTCTGACCATGATCGAGCCAAATTCTGTCCCATGTAACCTTAATAATGCTTTGCTCTGCAAATTTTCCATCAGCGGTAATTTGTTTGTACAGAATCATGTGATCCCAGGTCAAAATCGCCACACCAATGAGCGCTATCCCTAAGACGCGGTAAGTAAGCTTCGGTGACTTTCTCGTAAACATCATATGTATGGCCATACCGATTAGCAGAACAGGAATGATGAAATCCCATGAGCCCGCAATAAACCGAAATAGAAGTGCCAGTACATTTTTGCCCAGCCATCCACTCTCCAAAAGCCCGATCAAGGACAGCACGATGATGAGAAGTCCCAGCAGCTCTATTTTGACAACTGAGGCCAATGCCGCTTGTGAACGCTCTTTTTTTCTCCTACTCAATGGCACGCCTCCTCCTCGTCATTACACTCGTTATGTACCGTAATGGTAAAAAAGGCAGCCGTCGCGTGTTCGGCTGCTGTTCGTACATCCCTAGTATAACACAGGAAATTCATAGAAATACAGGACTTCTTAGGCGAGCCATTCAGGATGAAACTGAATTTTTTGTCCCGGTGCGAACTGCTCCTTGAGGTAGTCTTGCGGATCTGGACTAATCAGCCTGACGATTTTTCCTTCAAACGGTCCGGTTTGCTCAATGAGCATCGTGGCGTGACCCACTGCGATCTCTTTCAACTCTTGTTTCTCCACTTGCTCCATGTTCTCAAAAACCGTTTCCATCGGAATGATGGAGTATAAGATCATTGGAGTACACTCTCCTCGCCTTTTTGCGCTTTGATCAGTTCGTTCAGTTTTTTCAGCGCACTTCCAAGGCCGCCGACTTCATCAATCAAACCGTATTTAACCGCATCTACGCCAATGACATTGGTTCCGATATCTCGTGTCAATTCACCGGTTCGGGTCATGAGCTCACGGAACTTTTCTTCTGAGACATTGGAGTGACGGGAAATGAAGCTAACTACACGATCTTGCATTTTGTCCAAGTACTCAAACGTTTGCGGTACACCAATTACAAGGCCCGTCAAGCGGATCGGGTGGATCGTCATCGTGGCAGTTTCTGCAATAAATGAATACGATCCTGCTACAGCGATTGGCACACCGATACTATGACCACCGCCGAGTACGAGTGTGACTACCGGTTTGGATAAGGACGATACCATTTCCGCAATCGCCAAGCCCGCTTCCACATCCCCACCAACCGTATTCAAAATAACGAGCACGCCCTCTATTTTGCTGTTTTGTTCAGCCGCAACCAATTGAGGGATGAGGTGCTCGTATTTGGTCGTCTTATTTTGAGGAGGCAACTGAATATGTCCTTCTACTTGTCCGATGATAGTCATACAATAAATATTGCTTTCGAGCTGTGGGACGTTTGTCTGACCCAGTTGCGTAATGGAATCGAGCAGTTTTTTCTTCGGATCTTCTTGTGCAGGTGCTTCTGACGGCGGCGAATCATCAGTTGGAGATTGTGGCTGGGATTCCTTACTATTTACCGCTGTGCTTGCAAATGGCGGCCTATTTAAAAAATCGTTAAATTGTTGATTCGGCATGGATGATCCTCCCTCACTTTCCTCTGTAGTATGGATAAGGGGAGGGAAAATCATGCGCCCCCAAAGCCAAAAAAAGCCAGAAACCCTTCCTCAAAAGGGTTTCCAGCTCTTTATCAAGTGATCCTACACTTCCATGATAATCGGCAAGATCATCGGACGTCTGCGCGTTTGCTCATACAGATAACGGCCTAATGACTCTTTTACGTTATTTTTCAGTGAAGACCATTCATTCACATTTTCTTCCATGCATTTGACAAGTGTTTGGGTCACTATGCGATTTGCCTCATCCAGCAATTCTTCGGATTCACGCACGTAGACGAAACCGCGAGAAATGATGTCTGGACCTGACAATATCGTGCCATTTTGTTTGCTGAGTGTAACGACAACTACCAGTATGCCATCTTGTGACAGTAATTTACGATCTCTAAGCACGATGTTTCCTACATCACCAACGCCCAAGCCGTCAATCAAAACGTTGCCAGCATGGACTTTGCCACCGTAACGGGCCTTGCCCCCTAAGAATTCAACTGTATCGCCGTTATCCAGCAAGAACGTGTTTTCTTCAGGAATGCCAACCTGTTCAGCAAGTATGGCATGCGTTTTCAACATGCGATATTCACCGTGAACAGGAATAAAATACTTAGGCTTCATTAGGTTAAGCATCAGGCGCAATTCTTCTTGGCTACCATGACCGGAGACGTGGACGGTTCCGTTAGGTCCATGGCCACCATAAATGACATCTGCACCAATGCGCGATAATTGATCGATCGTACGCGCCACATATTTTTCATTCCCTGGAATGGGCGTGGCTGCAATAATAACGGTATCCCCTGGAAGGATGTCAATTTTCCGATGGGCGGATCGGGCCATCCGAGTGAGCGCGGACATAGGCTCTCCTTGGCTTCCAGTTGATAAAATAACGACTTGTTCAGCAGGCAATTTGTTGATTTCATCGATCTCAACAATCAAGCCCTCAGGAACCAACAAGTACCCTAAGTCTCTGCTGATATTAATGACATTTTGCATGCTCCGGCCGACAACCGTCAATTTACGGTTGAACTGTGCTGCAGCGTCCACCACTTGTTGAATGCGGTGAACATTTGATGCAAACGTAGAAACAACAATACGTCCAGACGCTTTGCTGAAAACATCCATGAGTGCTTTGCCCACTGAGCGTTCCGATCCGGTAAATCCAGGCCGTTCTGCATTCGTACTGTCAGAGAGCAAGCACAAAACGCCTCTGTCACCGATCATCGCCATTTTTGCCAGATCAGCTACCTGATTGTTAACAGGTGTTTGATCGAACTTGAAGTCTCCTGTATGAACGATGTAACCTTCTGGCGTATCCAGGCATACCCCTACACAATCCGGGATGCTGTGGTTTACGCGGAAAAAGGTCGCCTTCATCTTTCCGAGAACGACTTCCGAGTCGCTGTTGATCAATACGCGTTTTGTTTCGTTTAGGATGCCCGCTTCTTTTAACTTTGCATCAATTAAACCAAGGGTAAGTTTTGTCGCATAAACCGGGACTTTCAAATGCTTCAGCACGTAGCTGAGGCCGCCGATGTGGTCTTCGTGTCCATGCGTAATAATAATACCCCGAACCTTGTCGCGATGTTCCTCCAAGTAGGTGATATCCGGAATAACCATATCAATCCCCAGCATTTCCTCTTCTGGAAACTTCAATCCGGCATCAATCACTACGATGTCCTCACCGCTTTGTACCACGTACATATTCTTCCCAATTTCGCCGACTCCGCCCAGGGCGAAAACGAGAACAGAGTGATTCGACTTTGCCAAAACGTGTAACCTCCTATATTTAGTTGTCATGTCCACTCAAAAAAACCGCCCCAAATCACTTGTTCTTATTATACCCGAAGTGAAATCATGAACACAAGGAAAAAGAGCCATCCCGGGCAGGAATGGCTCTTGATCTTCTATGGAGTTAAACAAGCAGGGAATGAACGAATGCTTTTTCTTGTTCGTTCAGCTCGACTAGAGGCAGTCGAACGCCCCCAACTTGAACGCCGAGCTTTTCTAAAGCGACCTTTGTCGGTCCTGGACTCGGGTAGGCAAACAGGCCTTCAAAAATCGGCAACAGCTTGCGATGGAGTCTTGCTGCATCGGCATAATTACCCGCAAAATAAGCGTCCATCATGTCTGTCATTGGGCGGCCCACTACGTGACTCGCCACACTGACAATGCCCACACCGCCGATAGACAGGATCGGCAAGGTTAAGCCATCATCACCACTGTACAGCTCAAAGCCTTCCGGAGCATGTTCAATGATTTGCGACATCTGCGACAAGTTGCCGGAGGCTTCCTTCACGCAAACGACATTTGGCAATTGAGCCAAACGAAGAGTCGTTTCGGCTGTCATATTGACAACAGTACGTCCTGGCACATTGTAGAGCATGATTGGCAACTCGGTAGAATCAGCCAATGCCTTAAAGTGTGCGTAAAGCCCTTCTTGAGATGGCTTGCTGTAATAGGGTGCCACGAGCATTACAGCGTCTACACCAATGGATTGTACAGCTTGAGTGAACTCAATGCTTGATGCTGTATCATTGCTACCTGTTCCAGCAATGATGTGGACTCTTCCTTTTGCGTAGGAAACCACGTGACGGAACAGATCAAGCTTTTCGGTACGAGACAAAGTCGGAGATTCGCCAGTCGTTCCACTGACGACAATCCCCGTCGTGCCATTTGCGATCAAATGATCAATCAAACGTTCTGTTTTATCGTAATCGATTTGAAGTTGATCATTAAAAGGCGTTACCATTGCGGTAAGCAGTCTACCAAAACGTGCCACTCACTCTCCAACTCCTCTTATCGTGATCAGTAGGTATTTAAGTCAGGATATGCTCTTACATATGTTGAACATGCAGGTTGAACTGCTGATGAAGCGCACGAACGGCCTTCACCATATCCATTTCATGCACAAGTACCCAGATGGTCGTATGGGAGTCTGCCGATTGAAGAATTTGAATGTCTTCTTGCGTAAGTGCCTCCACGATTCGCGCCATCACACCCGGCACGCCCGTCATCCCTGCACCAATCACAGATACTTTTGCGCAGTGCGGTAACAGCTGCGGCTCGTATCCCATTTCCGTTAACAGACGAGCAGCTTTTTCTCCCATTTCATCATGCACCGTGTAAGCAACACCCATTGGGTTCACATTGATGAAATCTACACTGATGTTATTGGTTGCCATCGTTTTGAAGACTTGTAGCTGTGTATCGTAAGACCCTTCTTTGTTGGCTACCTTGATCTGTGTAATGTTAGGTACGTGAGCAATTCCCATGACGACTCTGTCGTGGACAGTGTAGCCCATTTTCCCGATCTCCAGCATGGTCGTAACAAGTGTACCGGGGTCGTCCGAAAACGTAGAGCGAACACGAATCGGCACGTTTGCGTGCATCGCGATCTCCACCGCTCTAGGATGAATGACTTTTGCACCCAGGTGAGCCATGTTGCAAATTTCCGTGTAGGTCACCATTCCGAGTCGCTGCGCTTCCTCAACGATGCGCGGGTCCGCCGTCATAATGCCTTCCACGTCGGTGAAAATATCCACCGTTTCAGCCTTCAAGGCGACACCGAGAGCGGTTGCAGTTGTATCGCTTCCGCCCCGTCCCAGTGTCGTAATTTCCCATTCGGCTGTACGTCCCTGAAACCCTGGAACGATCACAACTTGACTTTCCTCCAGGTCTTGCAAAATGCGACTTGGATCGATCGACATGATTTGTGCATTCGTAAAGTCGTCGCTCGTCACAATATTTGCCTGACCGCCTGTCAAAATCGTTGCTTTAATTCCTCGTGCATTCAGCATGCTGCACATGATTGTAGCAGAGATGATTTCTCCGGTATGCATAAGCATATCCATTTCTCGACTTGGCAGTTGGTTCCCATTCGTACGAACCAACTGCAAAAGTGTATCGGTTGCGTATGGATCACCCTTGCGACCCATCGCCGATACGACAACGACGAGGGCATAGCCCTCATCAATTGCTTTTTCCATATGGTAGATTGCCCGCATCCGGCAATCCTCCGTCGTCAAGGAAGAACCACCGAACTTCTGGACGAGAATCTTCACTAACCTCTCCCCTATACTCTTGCTTTTATGAGTTCTTCAGCGATTTGTACTGTATTCCATGCTGCACCCTTGAGAAGATTGTCAGAAACGATCCACATATGCAGTCCACGAGGATGATGGAGATCACGACGCACCCGGCCCACGAATACTTCCAGTTTACCTGTTGCATCAGTAGCAAGTGGGTACTGCTGTTCCCCTGGCACATCTACTAACACGATTCCAGGAGCGTTTTCCAGCAGGGCCTTTACTTCTGCCAGATCGTAATCCTGTTTCAGCTCTACATATACCGACTCGCTATGGCCATAGACCACTGGAATACGTACGCAAGTAGCTGAAACAAGTACAGTGTCATCACCGAAGATTTTTTTGGTCTCATTGACCATTTTCATTTCTTCATAAGTAAAACCATTGTCGGTGAACACATCAATCTGCGGAATCGCGTTGTACGCAATCTGATGGTGTACAGGCAATTTGCCTACGGGAAGTACGTTACACTGCGGTTCTTTACCATCCAAAATGTCTCGACTTTGGTCGAGCAATTCATTGATCGCAGATTGACCTGCACCAGATACTGCCTGGTAAGTAGAAACGATGATTCGGTCTATACCAAAACGATCATATAGGGGTTTTAGAGCGGCAACCATCTGAATCGTAGAGCAATTCGGATTCGCAATGATTCCATTATGAGCGAGCGCAACATCCATGTTTACTTCTGGCACAACGAGAGGAACATCTGGATCCATACGGAATGCGCTGGTATTGTCAATGACAACTGCACCGTGACGCACTGCGTGATGAGCCAGTTCCTTGCTGACCGATCCGCCAGCACTAAACAAGGCAAAATCAACTCCTGCAAAACTGTCTGGAGTCGCCTCTTCCAGTACAATTTCTTGCCCCTTGAAGGTGACTGTTTTTCCTGCAGAACGTCCAGAAGCAAGCAGCTTAAGCTGTTTGATTGGGAAGTTGCGCTTTTCTAATAGTTGAATCATCTGCTGTCCGACTGCACCAGTCGCACCGACTACAGCAACATTGAAAGTCAGTTGGTTTGCCATCTCTTACTCTCCTCCTAATCGCGAAAAAGCAGGTTAATTGTTTATTCTGTAGTCTTATTAGTAGTTAAATCTTTCGATGAGCAAGGGCTGCAATTGTCGACCTTCCAAAGCTGCTTCGCATGTTTCCAAAAGGAGATCCATACGCGCTACAAGCGAGTTCGGTTTTTTATCCGGGGCATCCTGCCCGAACGGCACGAAATACATATTTTTCGCGGCCAATAGCTTGGCAATATTGGCTGCATTTAATCCCAGACCATCATTGGTGGAAATGGCAATCACAATAGGTCGCAGATTACGCATCGTCGCTTTAGCCGCCATCAGTACGGCACTATCCGTAATGGCATTCGCCAATCGACTCGTCGTACTGCCTGTGCAAGGCGCAATCAGCATGACATCTAACAACTTGGAAGGTCCTAACGGTTCAGCCTGAGGAATCGTCGAAATAAGCTCCTCACCTGTCAGTTCCTTGATTTGTTGCTGCCAGCTTTGAGAAGTACCGAAGCGTGTATCCGTGGTCATAATCGTATTCGATACGATCGGTACCACCCGTGCTCCAGCATCCACAAATCGCTTAATTTGCGGCATGGTTTCCTCAAAGGTGCAATGCGATCCAGACAATCCAAATCCAATGGTCTTTCCCTGAAGCTTACTCATGTTGCATCCCCTCCTGGCGCTTTCCTTTGATCCGCAATAAGACGAGACAATGTTTGGGCTAAAATTTGTCCAGCGGTTTTCGGTGCAACGATTCCAGGTAATCCGGGAGCAAGAAGAGCTTTGATACCTCGTCTTTCAGCGTAGCGAAAATCCGTTCCCCCTGGTTTGGAGGCAAGATCAAGAATAAACGCCGATTGAGGCATTTGAGCAATCACTTCTGCCGTGAGTAATAATTGCGGGATGGTATTAAAAATGAAATCAGCATTCGTAACCTGTTGCCTTACTTCGCTTATATGGAAGGGAGTCAATCCCATCTCATAAATGCGTGCCAAGTGTTCCTGACGTCTCGCCCCAACTCTTACGCGTGCCCCCAACGAATGCAATGCTCGAGCCATGGACAAACCTGTTCGGCCCAATCCCAAAACAATTGACTGTGATCCATGAATCGTAATATCCGTATGTTGAATCGCCATCATTAACGCTCCCTCTACAGTAGGGATAGAGTTATAGATAGCTACGTCATCACGATCCAAGAGTTCCACGAGCGGAAGCTGGGTGGAAGCCAACAGCTTTTTCAGATAGGGTTTTGCCATTCCCGTGTAAACCACGCAATGACTCGGCAGACTCGCCACATGTTCGTCTAGCAACTGCAGTTGTTTGGAGCAGAAAATACTTTCCACGTATCCTTGGTCATCGGTCCCTACGATGGGTAGGATGAGGGCGTCCACGTCTTTCAACACATCGCATGTTAATGGTTTCTTCGTTGCCCCTGTAAAATTACTTTCCAGGTTGTCGAAGCCAACTAACGTGACGCTAGCATCCAGTTGTATGCATCGCTTAATGACTTCCAACTGGCGAGCGTCTCCGCCGATGAAGGCAACATGTATGCCCGTTAGCATGCTGCGTTCCCCTTTCCACACATTTTACTGCATTAAATGATCGAAACGCAAAGGTTTTCCATTTGGAAAAGTTGACGGAAATCCATGCGGTCTACCCCCATCCTATTCCGCTCCTGCTACTTCGGTGACAGAAGCGCCTACTTTTGAGAAGCTTGTGCCTCAGGTGCTTGAAGCTGGATGATGACCATATCTGGCCCAATTTTCACGATGGAGTTCCATGGGATCACGAGGTCCTCACGCTTCTTTCCGAACCCAAAGAAACTTCCTCCTGGCAAAATAATGGATTGAATCGTACCGTTTTCGGGATGGATGACTAAATCGGAATCACTGATGACCCCCATTTTCTCCCCGTTGTCCAGTCCGATAATCTCCTTCCCACCCAACTCGCTTAAGCGCATGGAGAAGCCCCCTTTGTCCTTTTATTTACTGTTGATATACGCAAAAAAATCCGGGCTATGCCGGATTTTTGCTTACAACAAAATATCGTTTTTCACGTTTTCAGGGAAGCCATCGAGTGGACTCACCATCGCCATAGACATCTTGGAACGGAACAGTTGCTGCGCCACAGCCAAAACAGATTCATGGGAAACACGGTCAATTTTGGCGATGATCTCGTCTAAACTAAGGTGACGGCTCAGCAGGAGTTCATTTTTGCCAAGTCGACTCATACGGCTATTCGTGCTTTCCAAGCTGAGCATCAGGCTGCCTTTCAGCTGCTCTTTTCCTTTGTTCAGCTCTTTGTCCGTAATTCCATGATCAGCGACATCGCGTAGGACGCGCGAGACGATGTCAAAAACCTGTCCTACTTGCTCTGGTGCCGTTCCTGTATACACGTGGAACGTACCCGCTTCTTTGTAGGACGAATGATAGGAATAAACAGAGTATGCCAAGCCGCGCTCTTCACGAATTTCTTGGAACAGACGCGAGCTCATGCTGCCACCCAGCACGTTGTTCAGCAAAATCAAGGAGTAGACGTCAGGATGCCCTACCTTAAAGCCAGGTAGTGACAAGCACAGATGCGCTTGCTCTGTCGCCTTATGATGCGCAATCACATTTCCAGCAAAATCAGGAGTAGACAAGGTCGGCATACTGCCTGGACGCGATAAAGTCTGAAAGCGCTTTTGAATATCTTCAATCAAACTGTCTTCAAAATTTCCTGCTACTGTAATCACCGTATTCGTTGGCAGGTAATGCTGATCAATATAAGCGAGCAAATCGTCACGTTTCAAGCTACGCAAGACATCTTCTGTACCCAAAATTGAATACCCCAGTGGGTGTGTGCTGTACGAAGCTCGCGCAATTAAATCATGCACCATATCATCTGGCGCGTCTTCATACATGCTAATTTCTTCAATAACGACGTTCTTTTCCTTTTCCAACTCATCTGCATCAAACACCGAGTTGAAATACATATCAGAAAGAACATCGAGGGCGATTGGCGCGTGTTGGTCGAGCACCCTTGCGTAATAGCAGGTATACTCCTTCGAGGTAAAGGCGTTCACGTTTCCGCCAATCTCATCAAAGGTTTCCGCAATTTCCTTTGCCGAACGAGTTGTCGTGCCTTTGAAAAACATATGCTCGAGAAAATGGGAAATCCCGTTGTTTTTCTCGTTTTCATATTTCGAACCAGTCCCTACCCAGATGCCTAAGGCAACGGAGCGAACGGACGGAATCCGTTCCGTCACGATTCGAAGACCGTTATCACACGTATGACGTTGTATCACGTAAATCCTCCTCGGTTGTTCATCTGTCTCTACCCGAAACCTCGGGGAATTTCTTGTAAACACGTCTAACTATAGCAAACTTCCTTTGTCTCCACAATAAATGAACATGTATTTACGGTGACGGGAGTCTACGACTCGATATTACCTCCGAAACAGTCGTCGGCTGCAGCCCCTTCTTTTTGGCAATCGTCAGAAGTTGATCTAAACTGGCCTCGGAGGTAGAAGTAGGGTGCATGAGTACGAGGACACCATTCTCCATTTTCCGGCTTATTTTATTGATCACATAAGCAGGCGAAGGTTTCTGCCAGTCAATCGTATCTGCCGTCCATAGAATCGTCTTCATTTGATAAGAAGCATGCGCGATTTGTACAACGCGTTGGTTAAAAGCACCAGATGGAGGTGCAAACAAGGAAGGCTTCACTTCCAGCGTTTTATAAATAACATCTTGCGTACGACTTATCTCTTGATGAATTCTCTGTGTCCCCAGTGTGTTCATATCGGGGTGGGAATACGCATGATTACCAATCTCATGGCCACGTGCCAAGATCTTTTTTGCTTCTTCTGGGTAACGTTTTGCCCAAGAGCCATCCAAAAAGAAGGTTGTTTTTACCTTGTGTTTATCGAGTGTATCGAGCATCGAATCGAGATACTCATTTCCCCAAGCCACGTTGATCATGAAAGAAATCGCTGGTTTATTCGGATTTCCTCGATAGATGGGATGTGCTCCCAATTGTTCAAGCGAAACCACTGGAGGTACTTCCTTGTATACCAGCAAATCTGGACTGGACACACCCGCAGCCAGCATTTTATTGATTGATTCTTCTACATCCACTACACGACCATTATATCCCGGAATCGCCTTCCACGTCTGATCGACGACGGCATCTATCGGCTGTTCCTCTCTGCCCTCTTTCCACTTTTCAATCTGCGCCCGTAAACGCGCTTTTTCGTTTTCGTTATGATCTCCATTCACTACTTGGACATGTTTGATCGTACTGATGTAATGATGAATAGGCTGATAATTCAAGAGAACAATCAGCGCTGCTCCATATATAAAGATGAACAAAAGTCTCCTGGTCCTATTCGTCATTAGGGCGTCGCCCTCCTCTATCGATCATACGAGTCTCTCTTGTCCAATGTATGAGAGGAAGGAACGACTTAGACATACGAAACAGAAGCATCTGGCACATAAAAGAAAAAAGCTTCCGTACACGAATTTCTTCGAGTGACGAAGCCTTTTGTTTTTCTTTATTCTGCTTTTGTTGGCGTTTCAGTAGCTTGTGCCGCAGCAGCTTGCTCTTTCAAAACTACTTTGCGAGAGAGATTCACACGACCTTGGTCGTCGATCTCCGTCACTTTCACTTGTACTTTATCACCAACTGCGACAACATCTTCTGTTTTGGCTACACGCTCTTCAGCCAGTTGAGAGATGTGGCACAAGCCTTCTTTACCTGCGAACAATTCGATGAACGCACCGTACTTCTCTACGCGTTTTACTGTTCCCAGGTACACCTGACCAACAGCTACTTCACGAACCAGATCTTCAATGATTTGTTTCGCGCGCAGATTCGCTTCATGGTTGATGGATGCGATGAAGACTCGTCCATCTTGCTCGATATCGATTTTCACGCCGGTTTCTTCGATAATCTTATTGATGACACGACCTTGTGGACCGATTACATCGCGAATTTTCTCCGGATTGATCGTCATGGTCATGATTTTTGGAGCATAAGGAGACAGTTCTTTACGCGGTTCGGAAATCGTGCTCATCATATGGTTCAGGATGTGCAAACGACCAACACGCGCTTGCTCCAAGGCCAGCTCTAAAATCTCACGGTTGATACCGGAAATTTTGATGTCCATTTGGATAGCTGTTACACCAGCCTCTGTACCCGCTACTTTGAAATCCATGTCTCCCAAATGATCTTCCATACCTTGAATATCAGTCAGGATCGAGAAAGATTTCTCATCTTTGCTCATGATCAAGCCCATCGCAATACCTGCTACCGGTGCTTTGATCGGTACACCTGCATCCATCAAGGCAAGTACGCTCGCGCAAATCGACGCTTGCGATGTGGAACCGTTGGATTCAATTACTTCGGATACAAGACGAATCGTGTATGGGAACTCTACCTCAGATGGAATGATCGGCTCAATTGCACGCTCACCCAACGCACCGTGTCCGATTTCACGACGCCCTGGAGGACGCAGCGGACGTGCTTCACCCACGCTATACGGCGGGAAGTTGTAGTGGTGCATGAAACGCTTCGATTCTTCCAAACCGAGTCCATCGAGAATTTGAACATCTCCCAGCGCGCCCAATGTGCAAACGCTCAGCGCTTGCGTCTGACCGCGGGTAAACATAGCCGAGCCATGTGTACGGGAAAGAATGGTTGTCTCACTGGACAGCGGGCGGATTTCGTTCAGAGCGCGTCCATCAGGCCGAACTTTCTCATCCGTAATCAGACGGCGAACCTCATCCTTGACAATATTGCCAAGTACTTCGCTAATCATCTTTTCCTGTACTGGGTATGCCTCAGGATCCTTGGCTGCAAAATGTTCTTTGGTTTCTGCCTTGATATCGTCAATAGCATCGTAGCGTGCTTGTTTTTCTTCGATGCGAACAGCTTCTTTCAAGCGAGCTTCCGCATATTCACGCACAGCTTGATCGATTTCAGGATCCACCTCATGCAAGATGACTTCCATCTTTTGCTTGCCAATTTCGGACACGATCATGTTCTGGAATTCTACCAGTTGCCTAATAACGTCATGACCAGCCATGATCGCTTCGAGCATTACTGCTTCCGGTACTTGGTTCGCAGCTGCTTCCACCATGTTAATCGCTTTGTGCGTACCTGCGACAGTCAGGTGAATATCGCTTTTCTCTGCTTGAGCTACCGTAGGGTTAATGACGAACTCCCCGTCAATTCGTCCTACGATCACTCCTGCAATCGGACCTTCAAAAGGAATTTCCGAAACGGATAGCGCTGCGGAAGTACCGATCATCGCAGCGATTTCAGGTGAGCAGTCTTGATCCACAGACAAAACAGTATTTACGATTTGTACATCGTTACGGAATCCTTCTGCAAAAAGAGGGCGGACAGGGCGGTCAATCAAGCGGCTAGCCAAAATTGCCTTTTCGCTTGGACGTCCTTCTCTTTTAATAAAGCCGCCAGGAATTTTCCCAACCGCGTAGAGACGCTCCTCATAGTTGACAGTCAATGGAAAGAAATCAAGTGGTTTTGGTTCCTTCGAGACTGTAACTGCGGACAGGATTGCTGTATCGCCGTAACGAACCAAGACCGAACCATGCGCCTGTTTAGCCATTTTGCCAAATTCCAGGGTCAGTTTTCGGCCTGCCAGTTCGAAGTCATATGTACGGTATTGTTGCTCCATGATGCTAGCAGTCCTCCTTCACAACAATGTGCATTTCACACTTTGTTTTCTACCTATATGTATTATTTCCTGCCATGATAAAAATTAAATGGCTACCTTTGGCAGTCTTTCTAGATAATAAAAAAAGCTTCTTTTGAAGCTAATTAAATCTACCCGATAGGTCACAAGCTTTTTTACTCGTTTCGGATGGGCTTAGCGCATTTCTACGCTAAACCCTCCTACACGATAGAAAAAGCGGGCAGAACCCGCTTTTTACAAGACGCTGATTAGCGGCGCAGACCCAGGCGGTCTACAACCGAACGATAGCGTTGAACATCTGCTTCACGCAGGTATGTCAACAGGTTACGACGTTGACCAACCATTTTCAAGAGACCACGACGGCTGTGGTGATCTTTCTTGTGCGTACGCAAGTGTCCGTTCAGATTGTTAATGTTTTCGGTCAAGATAGCGATTTGCACTTCCGGTGAACCGGTGTCGTTCTCATGAGTACGGAACTCTTGAATCAGTTGAGTTTTACGTTCTTGAGTCAATGCCATCATGACTCACCTCCTCATTTTTTATACCGTTCGCCGAGTCTGCCGTCGGTGAGAATCGGACAGCCAAGCTACGGTTATCTGTACAACGTTTTGAATTATAGCATACCATTTTGTGAAAAGCAAAGAGAATCCTTTACGAGATTCCTTCTGCGAATTTCTGCTTCGCTGTTTGTACATCTCGTCCAATTTGCGCGATGAGTGCATCGACTCCGGCAAATTTCTGTTCTTCCCGAATGTAGAACAGGAACTCTACTTCTACTTCTTTGTCATAGATTTCACCAGAGAACTCAAAAATGTGCACTTCTAGTGACTTTTCTTTTTTCTCCAGTTCAAATGTCGGCTTTATGCCTACGTTCATGACGCCATAGTAGCTTTGTTCATCCACGGTGAAGCGAACACCGTAGACCCCATTCTTTCCGATCAAGTACAGCTGATTCACTTGGACATTCGCTGTAGGGAAGCCAATAGTTCGACCGCGTTTGTCGCCATGTACGACTGTCCCACGCACTTTGTAGGAGCGACCTAGCAAATGGCGAACCTGCTCGACATCCCCATGATGAAGATATTCACGGATGATTGTACTGCTCACTTTTTCACCCAAGCGATTAACCGGACCCACTATGTCGAGCCCATAGCGACCTTTGCTCATTTCTTGCAGAGTATGGGCAGTCCCCATCCCGCGATAACCAAAAGTGTAGTCGAAGCCAACGACAATATGGCGGCATTCCAATGGGAGAAGGCACTCTGCGATGAAATCTTCTGGATAAATAGCGGCAAAGCTAATATCAAACTTCATCACATAAGTGGTGTCAACGCCCATCTTTTCGAATTGCTCGAGCTTGTCGGCAAGTGGTGTCAAATAGCGGGTATAACCGCTTTGCCCCAATACTTCTCGAGGATGCGGATCAAAGGTCACTACCGTACTTTGCCATCCGTTTGCTTTCGCTGTATCAATCGCCTTTTGGATTACACGGCGATGCCCAATATGTACACCATCAAAGTACCCCAGTGCAATCGCACAAGGATTCGCTTGCAGGTCAGACGGAAACGGGTATGTCAGGTAGATCGTTTTCACGGATTACACCTCGGCTGGAAAGACTTTTTCTGGTTTGGCGAAAAGTCCTTTGTCTCCACGGCATACGCGATGGATGCCAAGTAATTCTTCCCCCGCAAACAAGCAAATCAAACTTCCTTCTTCCATAGTGACGCCCGGAAGCGCAGTCGCAAGTCCATTGCGTACTGCTTTGATCCGTTCTGGCTTAACCTGAAACGACGGTAAGAACGAGATTGCCTGAGGGATGGAGACCAAGTAGCGGGAAATGTCTTCCCCGTTCGCTGCCTGTTCCTCAATTTGCTGGAGGGGGATTGCCTCTTGCTCCTGGAACGGGCCGCTTTTTATTCGCCGCAACAGCTTCATATGGGCAGGATAACCCAGAGCGCGTCCGAGGTCAACACATAAGGTGCGCATGTATGTGCCTTTGGAGCACGTGCACGTGAATGCAACATCGACAGTGTCGCCATCCACGCTGATCTTATGAAGTGTCAGCTCATACAGCGTCACTTTCCGTGCCTGCCGCTCGATCACAGTGCCTTCACGAGCCAGGTCGTACAGCCTCTTGCCGTTTACCTTTACCGCAGAGAACATCGGAGGTACCTGCTCCATTTCACCCAAAAAGGATTCGAACAGCGCTTGAATACGCTCCGTCGTTATCGATGCTGCATCTACGCTAGCTTGCTCCACCACTTCTCCGGAAGCATCTTCTGTCGTGGTCGTAGAACCGAGGCGCATGACTACATCATAGCGCTTAGGCAGCTCTTGCAAATATTCAACTAGCCTCGTTGCGTGTCCCACACAAATGGGGAGCACACCCGTTACATCTGGATCCAGTGTACCTGTATGCCCCACTTTTTTCGTTCCATACAATCGACGAATACGTGCTACACAATCATGGGAGGTCATACCAGCTGGCTTGTCGATAACCAGCACGCCGTTCACGTTACTCATCGAATTTCACTCCTACTGCATCGTCCAGCACAGTCCATACTTTTTGCTGTACTTCTGAAAGTGGTCCTTTGATCGTGCATCCTGCTGCTTTTGCGTGTCCACCGCCACCGAGCTGCTTAGCAATGACAGCTACGTCAACCCGATCGCGAGCGCGCATGCTCACCTTGACCACTCCTGGTTCCGCTTCCACAAAAGAAACGCCGACCTCGACTCCCTCAATGTTGCGGCAGTAATTCACCAATCCACCAGCATCTTCCCGCTCGGCACCCACTTCGGCAAAATCTGCGACTGAAACAGTGATGGAGGCAACCAATTTTTGATGGGACAGTTGCAAGGTTTGGAGCGCACGTCGCAAAACTTTCACATGGGCAAAAGTGATTTCCTCCAGGCAGCGCTCTGCTACGTCTCCTGGTTTCACACCATATCCGAGCAATCGAGCAGCGATTTCCATGACACGCGGCGATGTATTGGAATAGCGGAAACCGCCTGTATCCGTCAGAAGACCAGTATAGATGCACAGCGCAAGCTCTTCATTGAATGAAACCCCAGCTGCTTCTGCAACATCAAACAAAATCTCTGCTGTTGCGGCTGCATCTGACCGAACCAGATTTACAGTTCCAAAATGATCGTTGGTCGGATGATGATCGATATTCAGCAAAGCAGCGCCAGACGCAAATAAAGACCGTATATCGCCCATCCGCGACTCATCCGCGCAGTCTACAGCGATTACGGCCCCGAACGTCTCGTTCAGTGGTTGCTTGCGCAGGTTATAAAGACGGTCAAACCGCGGCAAGAAATTAAACTTGATCGGTGTTTCCCCTTCGTTTACAACCACATACTCTTTTCCCAATTGCTCTAGCATGAGCACAACTCCCAAAGCAGATCCTGTAGCATCTCCGTCAGGACTTACATGAGAGAGAACCAGGAAGCGGTCGTGCTCCTGCATAAACCGCGCCGCTTCCTGTACTGCCATTTGATTAAGACTCATCCTGTTTCTCTCCCTCTGTGGAGATTTCCCGCAGGATTGATTCAATTTTGCTGCCGTAGTCAATAGACTCGTCCAGCTTGAATACAAAATCAGGAATGTGACGCAGCTTTACGCGTTTCCCGATCTCCGTACGCAAATAACCTTTTGCTTTTGTCAAACCTGCAAGAGAAGCTTTACGCTCTTCCTCACTGCCAAAAATGCTGACAAAAACCTTTGCCAATTGCAGGTCACTGCTTACCTCTACATCTGTTACTGTTACAAAACCGACACGAGGATCTTTGAGTCCACGCTGCAATACCAGGCTCAGCTCTTTTTTGATTTCTTCACCTACGCGGCTAATCCGTGTTTTATTCATCGATTTTCACCTCCGCTGACTGTTCATTAATCGTAGTATTCCGTATCCACACGAATCAACTCTACGTCTGGATGGTTCTCTACAAATCGGACGACAGTCTGCATTTCTTGTTGTAAAAAAGAGATCTCATTAGCAACGGCAGCGATACCCAACACGGTACGCTGCCATTGCTCGAGATAAGCCACCTCTGCCGCGGAGACGTTAAATCGGCTCCGCAGCTTGCCGATCAGACTTTTGACGATGGCCCGTTTTTCTTTCAGGTTTTGGCTAGCGGGCAGAAACAGTTCAATCTGCACACCTGCTATCATTATTGTTTCACTTCAACCATGACGAATGCTTCGATGACATCGCCGATTTTCAGGTCATTGAAGCGTTCCAAAGTCAGACCGCACTCATAGCCAGCTGCAACGTCTTTCGCATCATCTTTGAAGCGCTTGAGGGTATCAAGTTTGCCTTCATAAATCACAATGCCTTCACGGATCAAACGCGCACCAGCATCGCGGCTCAATTTACCTTCAGTCACATAGCAACCAGCGATGTTTCCGACTTTGGATACTTTGAACACTTCACGAATCTCAGCTTGACCGATAATATTTTCTTTGAAGACTGGATCAAGCATACCTTTGAGAGCAGACTCGATCTCTTCGATTACAGTGTAGATGACACGGTGCAGGCGAATGTCGATCTTCTCTTGTTCAGCCATGCTGCGTGCATTCGGTTCAGGACGCACGTTGAAGCCAATGATGATCGCATTCGATGCATTTGCCAACGTAACATCAGATTCCGTAATCGCCCCAGCACCTGTATGAATGATTTTCACACGTGTACCGTTGACATCGATTTTTTCCAAAGAACCGCGCAGAGCTTCTACAGAACCTTGTACGTCACCTTTTACAATCAGGTTCAGTTCTTTGATATCGCCCTCTTGGATGTGTTGGAACAAGTCATCCAAAGAAACACGGGAGCTCTCACGACGCTCGGATTCACGCTGTTTGGAAGCACGTGCTTCCCCGATCGCGCGGGCTTTTTTCTCGTCTTCAAAAACACGGAACTGGTCGCCTGCTTGTGGAACATCATTCAGACCCGTGATTTCAACTGGTGTAGATGGGCCAGCTTCTTTCAGACGGCGTCCTTTGTCGTTAACCATGGCACGCACACGACCGAAAGCAGAACCTACGACGATAGGGTCACCAACGCGCAGTGTACCTTGTTGAACCAGAATGGTTGCGACTGGACCGCGTCCTTTGTCAAGCTCTGCTTCCACTACAGTACCACGAGCACGCTTATCTGGGTTTGCTTTCAGTTCTTGTACTTCGGATACGAGCAAGATGTACTCAAGCAGCTCTTCAATACCTGTACGTTGCTTTGCAGACAATGGGGAGAAAATCGTCTCGCCGCCCCACTCTTCGGCAACCAGTTCATACTCGGTCAATTCTTGCTTGATACGGTCCATATTTGCTTCTGGTTTGTCAATCTTGTTGACCGCTACGATGATTGGCACATTCGCTGCCTTCGCATGGCTGATCGCTTCAATCGTTTGCGGCATGACACCATCATCTGCTGCAACAACGAGAATCGTGATATCCGTAATTTGCGCACCACGTGCACGCATGGTTGTGAAGGCCGCGTGACCTGGCGTATCAAGGAAAGTAATTTTCTTTCCTTTGATCTCTACTTGGTACGCACCAATGTGCTGCGTAATTCCGCCTGCTTCGCCTGCTACAACGTTTGTAGAGCGAATCGCATCCAGCAAAGTCGTTTTCCCGTGGTCAACGTGACCCATGATGGTGACAACTGCTGGGCGCTCCAAGAGGCTTTCTGGTGCATCTACTTCTTCTAATGTTTCGAAGTTGGTCTCATCGATGATGATTTTTTCTTCGACTTCAATGCCATAATCTGCGCAAATAAGTTCGATGGCTTCACGATCGAGGTACTGGTTAATCGTTGCCATGATCCCCAAATTAAACAACTTTTTGATGACTTCTGCTGGTTCTTTGCGTAGTTTTACAGCCAATTCGTTAACGGTCAAAGACTCGGTAAAGGTAATTTTTGTTGGTGGGTCAAATACTGGACGTGGAGCCTTTTGGCCACCACGATTGTTATTGCCACGGCGATTATTTTGATTATAGCGGTTATTACCACCGCCACGGAAAGGCTGACTCTTCTTGTTATCTTCAAAAGTCTTTTGAGTCTGTGGACCCTTTTTGATTTTCTCACGTTTTTCTGTACCCACATTGGATGGGAGATTTACTTTATCTTCAAATTCTTCCCCTGTACGTCCCTCTGTTTGATTTGCAACAGGTTGTTGTGCAGGACGCTGTTGGTTTTGTGGGCGTTGCTGATTGTTCTGTGGTCTTTGACCCTGTGGTCTTTGTTGGCCTTGGCCTTGGCCTTGTGGTCTTTGCTGATTACCTTGTGGTCTTTGCTGATTACCTTGTGGCTTGCGGTCATTCGGCTTTGCAGGTTGACTTCTCATATTGTTTGGTTTTCTCTCCTGATTCTTCCCCTGATTTTTTCCATGCTGAGGACTTTGCTGATCGGAATTGGCACTCGCACTGTTGTTAGCTGGACGATTGCTGTTTGATGCGCTTTCTCCACGATCGCTGTTTGGTCTGTCATTTCTAACCGTTTGAGCTTGCCCCGCTTGTTGCTGGGGTTTGTTCTGTTGTCCTCTGGAGTCGTTGGGGCGTCGTTGATCTTCCGTTTGTTTGGATCTTGCATCACTTGGCGTATTGCGCTGCTCTGGCTTGGCACCAGAACGCAATTTGGCCATGTGATCCTCGATCCTTTTGATCGTCCCTTCTTCCATGATACTCATATGATTTGCAACTTCTATATTCAATCGTTTTAGCAAATTGAGGATTTCCTTACTGCTCATGTTGTGCTGTTTGGCATATTCATACACACGTGTCTTCAAATATACTTCACCCTTTCTAAGTTAGGTGAGCAGACGCTGAATGCTTTCGGCCAATTTCCCATCGGTTACCGCCACGGTAACGCGCCCATCTTTTCCGATTGCGTGTCCCAATGAATGTCGGTCGCCAGTGGTTACACATGAGACACCGTAATAGGAACATTTATCCTTTACTTTCTTAGCGGTATTGTCTGATGCATCTGATGCGAGCAAAACTAGGCGAGCCTGACCATTACGAATAGCGGTAATAACCAGTTCCTCTCCAGTAACAATCTTCCTCGCACGCATCGCCAATCCGAGTAATTGTGCTGCTTTTGGGATCATTTTCCCATCATCTCCAGCCATTTCTCACGGAAAGCATCATACTTTTCTTGGGAGATGGATATATTGAGGGCACGTTCCAGCACTTTTTTCCATTTTCCCGATGCGAACGCATCCGGCTTCAGACAGCTTTCCTGCCGACACACATAGGTACCGCGTCCCGCCGCCCTTCCAGTAAGATCAATGACGATCTCTTCTTCTGGCGTCCGGACGACGCGGACTAATTCCTTTTTCGGAAACATTCCTTGGCAAACAATGCACTTACGCAACGGGATCTTTTTTTGCTTCATGATTATTCGTTGTCCGTCCCTTCATCGCTCTCTACTTCTTTTGGATAAGCGATGCCTTCTTGGTCGGCTTGGGACTCGCTCTTGATATCGATCTTCCAGCCAGTCAGCTTAGCTGCCAGACGTGCGTTTTGGCCGCGCTTACCAATCGCCAGAGACAATTGATAATCAGGAACGATCACACGTGTAACCTTCTCCGCTACGTTAACCTCAACATGCAGCACTTTTGCAGGGCTGAGTGCATTGGCTACATACTCGGCAGGATCTTCAGACCAACGAACAATGTCGATCTTTTCGCCTTTCAGCTCCGTAACGATCGTTTGAACGCGCATGCCCTTTGGACCTACACAAGCACCTACTGGATCAACATCTGCGTTGATGGAATGCACAGCGATCTTCGAGCGATCGCCCGCTTCACGCGCAACAGATTTGATTTCAACCACGCCGTCATATATTTCTGGCACTTCTAATTCGAAGAGACGCTTCAAAAGCCCCGGGTGAGTACGAGAAACGACGATTTGCGGTCCTTTAGTGGTTTTCTCTACTTTGATGATGTATGCCTTCACGCGATCTTGTGATTTAAAATCTTCGGATGGCATTTTTTCGGTGATCGGCATAACGGCTTCCGCCTTACCCAGATCAATGTAATAATTGCGAGCGTCCATACGTTGAACGACACCTGTTACGATATCGTCTTCACGCTCAATAAACTCGCTGTAGATCAAACCGCGCTCCGCTTCGCGAATGCGCTGCGTAACCACTTGCTTCGCTGTCTGAGCAGCAATACGACCGAAATCACGAGGCGTTACCTCGATTTCGACGATGTCCTCCAGACGGAAGTTAGGATCGATTTCTTGTGCTGCTTCTTGAGAGATCTCTAGGCGCGTATCCAATACCTCTTCTACTACGTTCTTCCGCGCAAACACACGCACCATACCTGAATGACGATTTACATCCACCCGCACATTTTGGGCCGAGTTGAAGTTACGTTTGTATCCAGAGATAAGAGCCGCTTCGATGGCCTCAATCAGTACGTCTTTGGTGATGCCTTTCTCTCTCTCAATGGCTTCTAAAGCCTCGATAAAATCGCCGTTCATGACTTTCGTTGCCTCCTCCTTTACTTACCACGGGCTACCACAAGCTACTGACAATTAAAAAACAATCGCCAATCTGGCTGTGTCAATTTGCTCTTGGGAAATTACATACGTTTTCTTTGCCTCTTTCACTGTCAGCTTGCCATCTTCAAAGGATATCAGTTCGCCTTCGAACTGGCTTGATCCTTCTACTGGCTCATTTGTTGTGATATGAACATGTCTGCCAACAGCTTTCGTGAAATCCTTATCCTTACGCAAAGGGCGCTCAGCACCCGGCGAAGATACTTCTAAAAAGTATGCAGTAGGGATGGGATCTACTTCGTCTAGTTTTTCGCTCAGCTTCTCGCTGACAAGGCGGCAGTCATCAATATCGATGTTGCCAGTTTCATTGTCGATAAACACGCGCAGAAACCAGTTGCTGCCTTCCTTTTTGTACTCGATGTCAACCAGCTCCAGGCCCACTTCTTCAACGATGGGCGTGACGAGTTCAGTGACGATGCCCGTTACCTTGCTCAAGCAAGTACCTCCTTCTCATTTGAACCATGAGGTGTAGCCAGAAAGAAAGAGTGGGTTTCCCCACTCTCGATCAGCCATGCGTATAAAACCAGTATTTCCAAAAAAATTATAGCATAACAGCCCTCCGCTGACAACCTTTGGATGACCGTCTGCCTTGACAGCAAGCCTTAGAACAAAGATAGCTGATTGGATTCCGGCAGTCCTTTCAACGCACCCTGTTCGTCCAAGAACTCCAAAATGGTCTTGGAGATGCGGGAACGGGATAAGAGGTCTTCCTTGGACAAAAACTCCCCTTGTTCTCTCGCCGCAACGATACTGATCGCTGCGTTCGTTCCTAAACCAGGCAGAGCATTGAATGGAGCGATCAGAGAATCACCCTCGATTAAGAAGCGCGTAGCGTCAGATTTATACAAATCAACGTTCGTAAAACGGTAACCGCGTTCTATCATCTCCAGGGCCATCTCCAAGACAGTCAGCAATGCCTTTTCTTTTGGCTGTGCATCGTGTCCTTTACCCTCGATCTCCTCAATCTTTTGCTTGATCGCAGCTGAGCCTTTGACCATCAGCGGAATGTCAAAGTCATCTGCGCGAACCGTAAAGTACGTAGCGTAAAACTCCAATGGACGATGGACCTTAAAGTATGCAATCCGCACAGCCATCATGACGTAAGCAGTCGCGTGCGCCTTCGGGAACATGTACTTGATCCGCTGACACGATTGAATATACCATTCTGGCACATTGTTATTGCGCATTTCTTCTTGGTCGTCTTCAGGAACCCCTTTACCTTTACGTACAGACTCCATGATCTTAAAGGCACGAGAAGGCTCTAGCCCTTTATAAATCAAGTACACCATGATATCGTCACGACAACCAATTACGTCCGGCAGCTTACATGTACCGTTTCGAATCAAGTCCTGTGCGTTATTCAGCCAAACGTCCGTACCGTGTGAAAGTCCAGAAATCTGAACAAGCTCCGCAAACGTAGTCGGTTTAGTGTCTTCTAACATCTGACGTACGAATTTGGTTCCAAACTCAGGAATGCCAAGTGTCCCCATATTCGTACCGATTTGTTCTGGTGTGACTCCCAACGCTTCGGTGGTACTGAAGATGGACATGGTCTTTTTATCATCCAGTGGGATCGTCTTCGGGTCCATTCCCGTCAAGTCTTGTAGCATACGGATGACGGTCGGATCGTCGTGTCCCAGAATATCGAGTTTTAACAAGTTGTCATGAATGGAGTGGAAGTCGAAATGGGTTGTGCGCCATTCTGACTCATTATCATCAGCCGGGAACTGAATCGGACAGAAATCCTCAATCTCCATGTAGTCTGGAACTACAATAATTCCGCCTGGATGCTGTCCTGTCGTTCTTTTTACACCTGTGCACCCGTTCACGATCCGAGAGATCTCCGCATTACGCAAGGTCATGCCTCGCTCATCGGCATATTTTCGCACGTATCCATACGCTGTTTTTTCCGCTACAGTACCTATCGTTCCGGCACGATAAACGTATTCTGGTCCGAACAGCTCTTGTGTGTACTTGTGAGCACGTGGCTGATAGTCACCGGAAAAGTTCAAGTCAATATCCGGTACCTTGTCCCCTTTAAACCCAAGGAACGTTTCGAACGGAATATCTTGTCCATCCTTGGCATAGCTGGTACCACATTCTGTGCATGCCTTGTCCTCCAAGTCAAAACCAGAGGCAATTGAACCATCTGTGATGAATTCACTGTGCTTGCAGCTCGGGCAGCGGTAGTGTGGCGGTAATGGGTTTACCTCAGTAATCTCAGACATCGTCGCAACAAAAGACGAGCCTACAGATCCACGTGAACCTACCAGGTAACCGTCATTCAACGATTTCGTTACCAAACGCTGCGAAATCAAATAAATCACACCGAAACCGTGCTTGATGATACTGGTCAATTCTTTTTCCAATCGATGCTCGACCAGCTCAGGCAATGGATCGCCATACAGTAACCTCGCTTTGTCATAGCACATTTGACGAAGCTCGTCGTCCGCCCCTTCAATGATCGGCGTGTACAGCTTGTCTGGAATTGGACTAATATCCTCAATCATATCCGCAATCGCATTCGTATTTGTTACGACAATTTCTTTTGCGGTCTCTTCCCCCAAAAAGGAGAACGCCTCTAGCATCTCTTCCGTTGTATGAAAGTAAAGTGGCGGCTGATTGCCTGCGGTTGGATCCCCTTTTGACAATAAGAAAACATCGCGGAAGATTTCATCTTGCGGATTGAGAAAATGCACATCTCCTGTGGCTACGACCAGCTTGCCGAGCTCTTTTCCCATATCCACAATCTTTTGATGATAGCCCTTCATCGTCTCCAATGATGGAATTTCTTCATTACGCAAAAGTGGTGAGTATTGAGCAACCGGCTGTATTTCCAAAAAGTCGTAATAACTAGCAACTTCCTTCAGCTCTTCTGGTGACTTACCACGCAGAATTGACTGCATCAGTTCGCCATCCTTACATGCTGTCCCGATTAACAAACCTTCGCGGTATTTGGTCAGCTGACTGCGCTGGATACGAGGCCAACGGAAGAATGTTTCCACATGGGAACGACTTACGAGCTTGTACAAATTTTTGAGGCCTTCTTTATTCTGCACAAGAATCGTCGCATGGAATGGACGTCCACTCTTGTAATCCGCCTCTTCGTTGCTTTTTTCATTTAGCTCGGCAAGCGATTGGATCTGTGCTTCCTTTATGTCCTTCAACATCTGCTGGAACACCTGGGCAAGTGCCACGGTATCGTCCAGCGCACGGTGAGCATTAATTAGATCCACGTTAAACTTTTTGGCTAATGAGCCCAAGCGATAATTGCGCATTCCTTTGTACATCAGCCGGGCTAATGGCAACGTATCTAAAAATGGATTGTTCCACGGTTCCATGCCAATCCGTTTAGCACATGCGTTGATGAATGCTTTATCAAACTCCGCGTTATGTGCGACAAGAATAGCATCGCCAGCAAAATCCTTGAATTTGCGCAGCACTACATCAAGTGTCTCTTGCCCGCGGAGCATCTCGTTAGTAATACCCGTGATCTCCGTCGTTTTCGGTCCTATCTCCAACTGAGGATCGATCAGCTCTGTCCATTGATCAACAATTTCTGCGCCCTTCATTTTGACCGCAGCGATTTCGATGATCGTATGCTCTGAGGCGTTCAAACCAGTCGTCTCCGTATCAAATACAACGTATTCTGTGTTCTCATCAATGGAAAGATTGTTGTCTGCTTGCAGGTTGTAAACGATATCGATACCATCCTCGACTACGTACGCTTCCATACCGAGAATGCATTTGATGTTATTCTTTTTGGCGATGGAATACGCCTCTGGAAAAGCCTGTACGACACCATGGTCAGTGACAGCAATTGCTTTATGACCCCACTTTGCTGCCGTCGAGACCAGCGATTTTACGGATGCAACAGCATCCAGCGCACTCATCGGCGTATGGCAGTGGAGCTCGACACGTTTTTCTTCCGCGTGATCTTTGCGAATAACCTGCTCAATCTGGTTCAAATCATTGGCATTCATCACAAGATCGCGTACAAATGTGTCATGCTGTACACTTCCGCGTACTTTCACCCACATGCCGTCTTTCAGCAATTCAAGCATTTTCACGTCTTCTTTATCGCGGGAGAACATCTTCACCGTGAGAGAATCCGTATAATCTGAAACGTTGAACGTGAGCAAATGGCGTCCACTGCGAAGCTCTTTAACTTCTACGTTAAATACGGTTCCTTGGATGACAATACGGCGTTCCTCATCTTGAATCTCGCAAATCGGGATCGGCGCATCTTTGATTTCATAGCCCATCATAAGCGTAGTGACAGCCTCAGATTTATCAGACGATTTGTTCTCTTGCTGAACAGCTGTCATCACAACTTCGACGAGAGCACGCTCTTCCTCTTTACGTTGCTCCTCAAAGGCCTTATACGCGTCATCGCTCTCTTCCCCATGGAAAGTAAAGCGCATCGAGCAATCGGTAGCTTTTTGGAAAGCAGCCAAAAGCTCATTATCCGCTCGTTTACGCTTCGCAACCTCAACGGTCATCTCCGTTGGCAAGTACACCTTGACTTCCTGTTGGTCGACTTGCTTACGTGCTTGACGCATCGTAACTGCCAAGGAGTTCAGAGTTGGCTCTAGCCCCGCCAGTAAGACATCCCAATACTCTTCGACTACTTGATCGAGTGATGGCTTTTGGAGATAGCGAAATCGGGTATCTACTTTGGCTAGATGTGAAAATGTATGCGTCAATCGCTTGGTAAAAGCTGCATAAACATCCGCAGGTATTATTCTCGGGAGGGCAAAGTGAAAAACCCATTCTTTGTTCTGCTTATACAGCTCTAACTTTTCAATCTGAGCATCAAGAAAAAATCGCTCCACCCATTCGTCAGGAACTTCCATTTGCTTGACCAATAGGGAGAAGCGATGTTTTTGCTCTTGTAAACGGTCCACGGTTTTCCCACCTTCCCTATAAGTGAGCGTTTAAACAAGAAAAAGAGGCACTCCCCATTAATCTAGGGGAGTACCCCGTAAAAATTCGACAAAATCCTTCTTATTCCTGCATGTAACTAGTTACCGAACAATGCAGCTCCTGTTTGGTCAACACGAGATAAGTGACCTTTCACTTCATCGACCAATTGATCCAGCTTCACATCATGTGTCTCACCGTTTTTGCGGATACGCACTTCAACGGTTCCTTCTTGTGCAGCTTTATCGGAAACTGTAATACGCAGAGGTAATCCAATCAAATCGGCATCTTTAAACTTCACACCAGCACGCTCAGGACGATCGTCAAACAAAACTTCTACGCCAGCCTTGCGCAATGCTTCTGTAATTTGTTCACTAGCTTGACGTTGCTCTTCTACTTTAACATTGACCGGAATCACATGCACATGGAAAGGTGCTACAGATACTGGCCAAATGATACCATTTTCATCATTGTTCTGCTCGATCACTGCTGCAATCGTACGAGATACACCGATTCCGTAGCAACCCATGATCATTGGTTGACTGCGACCGTTCTCATCCAGATACGTAGCACCCATCGCTGTGGAGTATTTCGTACCCAGCTTGAATACGTGACCGACTTCTACACCACGTGCAAACTTGATAACACCACCTGTACGAGGGCACTCATCGCCTTCTGTAATGTTGCGCAAGTCAGCGTACTGGGAAACTGTGAAGTCACGGCCAGCAACTACGTGAGTCAGATGATAGTCTGTTTCATTGGCACCAACGACACCATCATAAACATCTTGAACAAAATTGTCCGCAACGATTTCCACTTTTTCAGGGTCAATGCCAACAGGTCCAACAAATCCTGCAGGCGCTCCTGTTACCGAAACGATATCCGCTTCAGACGCCAGCCCTACGATCGTCGCATCATACAAGTTTTTCAGCTTCACTTCATTGATCTCATGATCACCGCGCACCAGCACCATAACCAGCTTATCGTCTAAGCGATAAATGAGGCTCTTGATGATTTGCTTTGCTTCGATTTGCAGTGCTTGTACCAATTGCTCGATCGTTTTGGTACCAGGTGTATGCAATTTTTCGCGAGTTGGCGCTTCTGTTGCCGGCTTCGCAGATGGCTTGTACACGACTTCTGCTTTTTCCAAGTTGGCCGCATAATCGCCTTCTTCAGAATAAGCAATCGTGTCTTCCCCAATATCGCACAACGCCATGAATTCGTAAGTGCCTTTTCCGCCGATCGCACCTGCATCCGCTTCTACTGCACGGAAGTTCAAGCCTACACGGGTAAAGATGTTCGTGTACGCATCATACATCGCCTGGAAGTTGCGATCCAGACCGTCCTGTGACGTATCGAAAGAGTAAGCATCCTTCATAATAAACTCGCGGCAACGAATCAAACCAAAGCGTGGACGCACTTCATCACGGAACTTGGTTTGAATTTGATAAAGGTTGATCGGGAGTTTTTTGTAAGAGTTAATCTCATCACGCACGAGACTCGTAATGACTTCTTCGTGGGTTGGACCCAAGGCAAAAGGACGATCATGACGATCACGCAGGCGAACGAGCTCGGGACCGTATACATCCCAACGACCCGTTTGATGCCACAGCTCAGCTGGTTGCATCGCTGGCATCAACAGCTCTTGTCCCCCAGCATTATTCATTTCTTCACGCACAATCGCTTGGATTTTGTGCAGGGAACGGAGCGCCAGGGGCAGGTACGTATAAATACCGGAAGCCAGTTGGCGGGCCATACCTGCGCGAAGCAGCAGCTTGTGGCTGGCAATCTCCGCGTCGGATGGCACTTCCCGCAGGGTAGGGATCAACATTTGACTTTGCTTCAACACGTGCGTGTCCTCCTTATGCCTTATCAGCAATCAACGTGCATTACCCTACAGTTGTAGGTTTTTGCTCGTTTACAATTTCATTAATTTCTTTCATCAGCTCTTCAAACAACTCGGTTTCTTTTACTTTCCGAACAATTTCACCATTACGGAAAATCAAACCCTCGCCATTTCCGCCGGCAACGCCTACATCTGCTTCACGCGCTTCACCAGGACCATTTACCGCGCAACCCATTACCGCTACTTTTAACGGTACTTTCAGCGTCGAAATGGCATCTTCGACTTTTGTTGCCAAGCCGATCAGGTCAATTGCGCATCGCCCGCAAGATGGGCATGCAATAACCACTGGATCGTTGTTCACGATATCCAAGCTGCGAAGAATTTGTTTCGCTACTTTAATTTCTTCTACAGGATCAGCCGTCAGGGATACGCGGATGGTGTCACCGATTCCCATCGACAGTACCGTTCCGATTCCTACTGAAGACTTAATGCTGCCGGAAAACTGTGTGCCTGCTTCTGTTACACCGACATGCAGCGGATAGTTGCGTTTCTGTGCCATCAATGAATAGGTTTGGATCATTGTTGGAACATCGGAAGACTTCAAGGAAATGACGATGTTGTCGTAATTCAAGTCTTCCAGAATTTGCACGTGGTCTATCGCACTTTCTACGATCGCTTCCGGAGAAGGGTAACCGTATTTTTCCAAAAGTCTTCTCTCCACTGAACCGGAGTTGACCCCGATACGGATCGGAACATTGCGCTCGCGGCACGCTTCCACTACGCGTTGTGTTTTTTCTTTCGAACCGATGTTTCCTGGGTTAATCCGAATTTTATCAATCCCGCTCTCCAGCGCAATCAATGCAAGCTTGTGGTCGAAATGAATGTCGGCAACAAGCGGCAATGGGGAGCGTTCTTTAATTTTTTTGATGGCACGGGCTGCATCTTCATTGATGACGGCCAAGCGAACAATTTGGCAACCGACATCGTGCAGTCTCTGAATCTCAGCCAGAGTTTTTTCTACATCACGCGTGTCTGCTGTCGTCATCGACTGGATGACTACGCTTTTTTGGCCCCCGATTTGCACTCCACCTACAAAAACCGGTTTCGTCTCCTCGCGCTTGAACATTTTGCACCATCCTTTAAGGTATGTCTGTTTTTCTTTCTATCGTGTTAGTACGTGATTAGGAGAACAATCGTTGCAAATCATTCCAAGTCACTACCAAAATCAGCAACATCAAAAAGGCAAAGCCCAGGAAATGAACCATTCCTTCTTTATGCGGGTCAACAGGTCGACCGCGCAGCGCCTCTACTCCCAAGAATGCGAGACGTCCGCCATCTAAGGCTGGCAGTGGCAACAGATTGAACAATCCAAGGTTAATGCTCAATACAGCAGCCCATTTCAACAGAATCGCCATACCTTGTTGAGCAACCTCTCCTGTCATCTTGAAAATACCGACTGGACCACTCAAGTCCTTCAGTCCATATTCACCCGTCACGAGCATTCCCAAGCTTTTCAGGATCATCATTGTAAACTCGTAAGTGGAAGTTGCACCGTATTTGAGAACTTCTCCTGGAGCAAACGTGAGTGCATTGGTTACCATGATTTTGCCCACGTTATTTTCGTCTTTCCCTACTTTAACTGGCACAGTCATACGTTGGCCATTACGCTCGTACTCAAATGTTAATTGTTGGTCCGGCGCTTTGCTAATCTTCTCTACAACGTCTTTCCACGAGGATACAGGCTGACCTTGAATCGCGATCACCTTATCACCTGGCAATAATCCAGCTTGAGCAGCAGGTCCGCCCGGGATCACATTCCCCAGATAGCTGCCATTCGGTACGCCGTACAAGAAGCCGATCACGATAAACAAAACAAACGCCAGCAAAAAGTTGGCTGCAGGTCCTGCAAAAATCGCCCAAAAACGTTGTGAAACTGTCTTGCCTTTGAACTGTCTGTTCAGAGGAGCAATCTGTACTTCTTGTCCATCCTTGACGAGCTGAGCCTGTGGATGAACAGCAAACGTCTTCTGTTCACCATCCAGTTCAAGCACGATATTTAAATTTTGCTCCAGATCAAATTGTACCACCGTACCGGTAATCGCACGAGCAGAACCAGAGCTTGGTCCATCGAGCAAAATATGTGTGACCTTTCCTAACGCATCCCGCTCCACGGTTACTTCCATGTGCGGTTTCAACATATCCATCTCCGGGTCTTCTCCCGCCATGCGAACAAGACCACCGATGGGTAACAGGCGTAAGGTGTATTCCGTTTCTCCACGCTTCACGCGAAAAATTTTCGGCCCCATTCCCAGTGCAAATTCACGACATAAGATCCCTGCCTTCTTGGCCAGAAGGAAGTGTCCTAGTTCGTGCACAAAGACAAGTACCCCAAATACAACTACAATCGCGAGAATTGATTCAACGGAATCCAGGTTGGGCAAAGGCAAGTGAACAGCCACCTTTCTGTCAAGTATCTAACACTCATATTCCTTAGATGGAGACGAGCGCATAAGAGCGTGCCCACTCATCAGCTGCAAAAATATCTGCAAGCTCTGGACTCGCTACACCCGGGTGAGCTTCGCACGTTTTTCGGACGACCTTTTCGATGTCTAAAAAACTGATCGCTCCCTTTAAGAACCTATCAACTGCGACCTCATTGGCTGCATTCAGTACTGCAGTATGCGTACCACCTGCTATGCCGCACTCATACGCTAATTTTAACAGCGGATAACGCTCATAATCCATGGCTGCAAAATGAAGCGTGGCGATCTTGACCAAATCAAGTGGTTCCGTAGGTAGTTCTTTTCTGATGGGATAGCTCATGGCGTACTGAATGGGAACCTTCATATCCGGCGTACCGAGTTGGGCCATGACCGCTCTGTCTTTGTATTCTACCATAGAGTGTATGATACTTTCATAATGCAATACGCATTCGATTTGCTCATAAGCTAAATCGAACAACCAATGAGCCTCGATCACTTCAAAACCTTTGTTCATCATGGTAGCAGAATCGATGGTAATTTTTGCACCCATGCTCCAATTCGGATGAGCCAATGCTTGCTCTACTGTCACTTGCTGTAGATCCTCTCTGGAGAGGTGACGGAAGGAACCGCCTGAAGCGGTCAAAATGACCCGTGCCACATCTTCCTTGCGCTCGCCTTGCAGACATTGGTAGACAGCTGAATGCTCGCTGTCTACTGGAATAATCGATACGCCTTTTTCTTTCGCTCGTTTCATGACGACAGGGCCAGCGCTCACCAGTGTCTCTTTGTTGGCCAGTCCAATTGTTTTTCCCGCCTCAATCGCAGCGAGTGTAGGTGCGACCCCTACACTGCCGACAACAGCGGTCATAACGAAATTGGCAGCTTCATGACGGGCAACCAGTTCCAATCCTTCCGCCCCGTAAACGATCTCTGGTTGAGAATTACCCGCCAATCTATCTCGCAGTTCAACGGCAGCCTTCTCATTTCCCACAGAAACGAGCTCGGGCTTGAATTTTTCCACCTGGTGTGTCAATAGATCGACGTTTGTTCCAGCAGCCATAGCCACCACCGAAAAATCCTCAGGATGTTGGTCTACAACTTCAAGCGTGCTCGTTCCAATTGACCCCGTTGAACCTAAGAGCGCTATTTTTTTCACGGATTTCACCCTCTATATCTCTTTCTATATGCAAAAGGTTTTAGACAATACCTAATAGATGTAGAACCGGAAAGACGAGCAAAAAACTATCAAAGCGATCCAAAACGCCCCCGTGACCCGGAATGAGCTGTCCTGAATCTTTCACATGGAAATGTCTCTTGAAAGCCGACTCAACCAAATCACCCAATTGCCCGACGATCCCCGCAACAAGTGCGATAATTAAAGCCTGATCAATGGCAAAATGTCCAAAGCTTGCATTGATGGAAAGGACAATCAAGACAGAAGCGACAAGACCTCCTAATGCCCCTTCCACCGTCTTGTTTGGACTTATTTCTGGCCACAATTTGCGCTTACCTATTGCTTTTCCGACAAAATAGGCGCCCGAATCAGTCGACCAGATTCCCATAATGACCATGACCGTCAGCATGAATCCTTCAGGTAGGTTTCGGGTAGCGGCCATATAAGTAAAACCGTAGCCTATGTATAACGCCCCCACCAACGTAAGGGCGACGTGTTCAATGTGGAACTGATTTTTCCGTAAAACGGAGTAAATCAACAAGAGCAGGATGACGGGCAGCATCAGATCCGGCATGCTGATACTGAGCCAATCCGAAATTAATAGAGACGGCCACAAAATGCTTAACATCAATACATATCCGAGTAATCCTGCCAAATAAAATGACTGAATGCCAGCCATTCTCATAAATTCAAAATAGCCAATGACAGCCAGTAAAAACACCAATAGTGAGTACCAAACTCCACCAGCATACATCAATAATAGAAAACCAGCCCCACCAATCAGGCCTGTTATTATACGTTGCTTCAACTGATTCCACCTCTCGGTTATACCGCCCCGTAGCGACGAGCTCGGCCTTGGTATTCCACGATTGCTTGATAAAAATGTTCACGGGTAAAATCAGGCCATAGCACGTCCGTAAACCATAATTCTGTATATGCTAATTGCCACAGCATAAAGTTACTCAAGCGAATCTCTCCACTTGTGCGAATCAAGAGGTCTGGATCGGGAATTTCGCTTGTATACAGGTAGCTCGATATCAATTCCTCAGTCAGTTGCTCTGGTTGAAGCTCACCTGCTTTTACTTGTGCTGCCATCACTGAAAATGCTTTTGCAAGTTCATCTCGCCCACCGTAATTCAAGGCAAAATTCAGTTGCAGACCGCTATTGTCCTTCGTTTTCTCTTCTGCTTCCAACAGTGCTTTCAGCGTATGAGAAGGCAGCTCGTTTTTACTGCCCACCATGCGTATGCGGACACCACGTTCTATTAATTCATCCAATTCTGTCGACAAAAATTCCTGCGGAAGTTTCATGAGAAAATCCACTTCATCACGTGGACGCTTCCAGTTTTCTGTAGAGAATGCGTACATCGTCATATAACGAACGCCAATCTCGTCTGCAGCCTTGACGACTTCTTTTACTGCTTTCATTCCTGCACGGTGCCCGGCAACCCGGGGTAAACTGCGCTTATTGGCCCAACGACCGTTACCATCCATAATAATCGCCACATGTTCCGGAATCTTACCGGAACGATCCAACTCGGCTGGCTCCGATTGCTTTTCTTTGCGGCCCCATTTGCGCGCCAGATGTTCTAACATAAAGTGTTCCCCCGTAATGAGAGATATAGACGTACATCCCCCTCAAACGAGGGGGATTACCATTACCTATACTTCCAAAATGTCTTTCTCTTTGTCCTTGACGGTCTTGTCAACTTCAGCAATGAATTTATCCGTAGTCTTTTGGATCGTTTCTTGGTGACGACGGGAATCGTCTTCAGAAATGGTAGCAGCCTTTTCCAGCTTCTTGATTTCATCGTTTGCATCACGACGGATGTTACGAATCGCTACCTTTGCTTCTTCTCCACCTTTTCCAGCCAGCTTCACTAGATCTTTACGACGCTCTTCTGTGAGTGGAGGAATGATCAGGCGGATGACCACGCCATCATTGGATGGGGAAATACCCAGATCCGATTGTTGCAGGGCACGATCAATTTCTTTGAGTGCCGTTTTGTCCCATGGCTGAATGATCAGCATACGTGGTTCTGGCACGCTGATGTTAGCCAATTGGCTAATCGGTGTTGGTGAACCGTAATAGTCTACCGATACACGATCCAGCATTGCTGGGTTCGCTCGGCCTGCACGCAGGCTGGACAGGTCTTTTTTCAAAGCATTAATCGCTTTATTCATGCGATCTTCCATGTCTTTTAGCACAGTTTGTGGCATAATTATTCCCCTTTCACTAGAGTACCGATTTTATCGCCCATTACTGCCCGGCGAATATTGCCTTCTTCAGAAATGTTAAAGACGATCAACGGGATACTGTTATCCATACACAGGCTAGATGCTGTAGAATCCATGACACCCAATCCTTTGTTCAGCACTTCCAGGAATGTTAACTGGTCGTACTTCTGAGCAGTCGGGTCAAGGCTCGGGTCTGCAGAATACACACCGTCTACCTTGTTCTTCGCCATCAGGATTACTTCAGCTTCAATTTCAGCCGCGCGAAGGGCAGCAGTCGTGTCCGTTGAAAAATAAGGGTTACCAGTACCGGCAGCGAAGATGACCACACGCATTTTTTCCAAATGACGGATGGCACGACGGCGTATGTATGGTTCTGCTACCTGTCTCATCTCAATCGAGGTTTGAACACGAGTCGGGACGTTCACTTTTTCTAACCCATCCTGCAAGGCGAGTGAGTTCATAATTGTGGCCAGCATCCCCATGTAGTCGGCTGTTGCCCGATCCATGCCTTTCGAGCTGCCGGAAAGTCCGCGCCAGATGTTACCTCCTCCGACGACTACAGCGACTTGTACACCCAATTCTACGATTTCCTTGATCTGGTTAGCGACGGAGAAAATAACCTTTGGGTCAATACCATACCCTAAGTCCCCCGCCAAAGCTTCCCCACTCAACTTTAACACAACCCGTTTATAGGCAGGAAGTGGCATGTGAAACGGCCTCCATTCATGAATCATTCTCTGTGCCCAGTCTGCATTCCTTCTAATTGGGAACAGGTGCATACTGCTATTTACATGCAGAAAGTTTCACACAAAGTGAAACTCTCGCTTTAAAAATAGGGAACACGAAGGTGTTCCCTATAACCTTTATTATTGCTTATTAACTTGAGCCATTACTTCAGCTGCGAAGTCTTCTTGTTTCTTCTCGATACCTTCGCCTACTTGGAAGCGAGCGAATCCTTTCAAGGTAGCGCCTGCTTCTTTCAACAGAACAGCTACTTTCTTGTCAGTATCTTTTACGAATGGTTGCTCAACCAGTACGTATTCTTCGAAGAATTTGGAGAGGCGGCCTTCTACCATTTTCTCAACGATGTTAGCAGGTTTGCCTTCAGCCAGTGCTTGGTTTTTCAGAACTTCACGCTCACGCTCGATCTCATCAGCGGAAACTTCTTCACGGTTAGCAAAACGTGGGTTGGACGCTGCTGCGTGCATGCCCAGGTCGCGAGCCAGTGTCTCGTCTTGTGTACCTTCCAAAGTAACCAGAACGCCGATACGACCACCCATGTGGAGGTAAGCACCGAATGCGCCATTGTCTGTTTTCTCGGAGATTACGAAACGACGGAAGGAGATGTTCTCTCCGATAGTCGCGATTTTCTCGTTGATTACATGACCCAAAGTCTCGCCAGCACCTTTGAAAGGTTGCTCCAACGCTTCTTCAACAGATGCAGGGCGTTGGGATACAACGTGCTCAGCGATGTCTTTAACGAGTGCTTGGAACTCAGGGTTTTTACCTACGAAGTCAGTTTCGCAGTTTACTTCAACAACTGCTGCTACGTTTCCAGCTACCGCTGTTGCAGTCAAACCTTCTGCTGCGATACGACCAGATTTTTTTGCTGCTTTCGCTACACCGCGCTCACGGAGCAAGTCAATTGCTTTTTCCATGTCGCCTGCTGTTTCTTCCAGCGCGCGTTTGCAATCCATCATACCTGCGCCTGTACGCTCGCGCAGTTCTTTAACAGCTTGTGCACTAATTGCCATTGAGTGAAACCTCCTCGAAAAGTTACGATCTTATTATAGTCGAAAAGCATGTTGCGTGCTAATCCTGCACGGCAACAATATTCAACAAAAAAGGATGGACGGGGGTTCTGACACCCTCAGTCCACCCATTTTACACACATGCTTACGCAGTTGTTGTTGCTTGTTGCTCTGTACCTTGGTTTCCTTCTTGCAGAGCATCTGCCATTTTAGCAGTCAGCAGTTTTACAGCGCGAATTGCATCATCGTTACCTGGGATCACGTAGTCGATCTCATCTGGATCGCAGTTAGTATCTACGATTGCAACGATTGGGATACCCAATTTGCGAGCTTCTGCTACAGCGATGCGCTCTTTACGAGGATCGATAACAAACAGAGCGTCAGGCAGTTTATCCATGTGAGCGATACCGCCCAAGAATTTTTCCAGACGATCCATTTCTTTGCGCAGAACGATAACTTCTTTCTTAGGCAATACTTCGAAAGTACCATCGTTTTCCATGCGCTTCAGCTCAGCCAAGCGAGATGTACGTTTTTTGATGGTTGTGAAGTTTGTCAGGGTACCACCCAACCAACGTTGTTGATGAAGTAGTGACCTGTGCGTTCTGCTTCTTCTTTAACGGATTCTTGTGCTTGTTTCTTCGTACCAACGAAGAGCACTTTACCGCCGTCTTGAGCGAGTTCACGTACGAAGTTGTACGCTTCCTCTACTTTTTTAACGGTTTTTTGCAGGTCGATAATGTAGATTCCGTTACGTTCGGTGAAGATATAGCGAGCCATTTTCGGGTTCCAACGACGAGTTTGGTGACCGAAGTGTACACCAGCCTCGAGCAATTGTTTCATCGAAATTACTGCCATATTTCACACCTCCTTCAAAAATGGTTTTTGTGATGCGTACCTCCGCCTCACCGCATGTTCCTAGCAATTCTGCCATTGGCAGCACCGTTGCCGGAATTGGTGGACGTGCGATTTCAACACCGTAAATGAATATATCATATGGGAGTTTCAATTGCAACAAACGAATTCCATTTATTTCGTAAAAAAAGTTTTGCCCCTTTTTGGCGGACGACAAATGGACACATTTGGTTACATTGAAAAAACCGCCTATTTTTTAGGCGGCGTTGTTATCAACTTGACGATGTCTGCTTCCTTAGTGGCGCTCGACACTTCATAGGTACCCACACGAATGCGATTTAGCTTGTCGCTCGCACGGAGCTGTGCCACAAATTGATTGTCGGCAGGAAGGATTCCTTCCTTTACTAGAATCTGTGCTACATCCTCTGCGGTTGCTTTGTAAGGAACAGTGAAAGAAACCTTCTTATCTACTACTGGTGCTTCTACTGTCGGAGCTTTAGGTGCTAATGTAGTGGGTGAAGTTGGTATCTGCGTATTTGGTACAGTTGGAGTAGGCTGACCGTTCTTACTCTCTGGATTCGTTGGCGGAATCACCTTTTGTTCCGATGAAGCTGCAGGAGTCGTAGGCTGTACAGTTGGCGTCTGCGGTTGCTTAGTCACAGGCGCCACTGTTTGACCTACCTTTGGCGCAACTGGCTCCTTAGGCACTCCAGGAGCTGGCTGTACGTTTACTTTCTTTTCTTCCTGCCACTGTTTGTATTCTTCTGATGTAAGTACGACCATTTCCAGTTCTTGTGCTGCTACTTTCATTTGATCGACAGTCAGGGCTGGTACTTGCGCAGTTTGCTTAGGCGCTAACAGTCCAATAATGGAGGTAGCCACAATCAGTCCTGCTCCAAATCCAAATAATAGCTCTTGTTTACGCATCGGCAAGACCCCGCTCATGCCTGTCAGCTAAGGAAAAGATCAAATCGATTTCCCCTCTGCCGGCACCGAGTCGTTTTGCGATCTCATCCCGAGACAAACCTTCTTTACTCAGCTCAAAGGCACGGCGATAACGTTCTCGCAGTGCCAGCATATCCACCTCATGAACTTGAGGGGCTGGTTCTATCCTATTCGTTTCATTTGGAGCCTCTTGCTTGTGACTTTCTCTCTTTTGCGATTGCTCTTCCATATTGTCTAATCGCTTGCGCAAACTAGCGATATCCTCAAGAAGATCCACTCTCATCTCCTGCCATTCTGCAGCAAGAAGATTGGTTTCTTGCTTTAGCTGTTTTTGAAGACGCTGCACGCTTTTTTCGAGCTCGTCCTTGTCCGTCGTGCGTTGTGTCGGTATTGAGGAAAAGGAGTCAACAGGCTGCTTCTTTTTAATGACAAAAGCAAGAAGCATACTGATCATTCCTGCTCCAATCAGGATGGGATACACTACGTCCATGTTGTCCACCTTTATTTCTGGCTTGACTTCGTTTATAAAGAAATATCTATAATACGTCCACGCAATGGATCTCTCATGAGATCAGCATTCGTAGATACACCTTCGCTCGATTCGGACAATTGACTTCCAGCGGATTCTTTTTTGTCCTGATGCTCTTGCTGTCCTTGCTTTTTTTCTCGTTCGCGTATCTGGTTCTTTTGTGATTGCTCAATATCGCTCGGGCTCTGGCGCATATGTTTATCCAGGTCTCTTCGCTGGTCAATCATTGATTGCTGTTCATGCATGGTTCGTTGTTGCTGATGCTCCTGAATTCGGCTGACTTCTAGCGTACGTGGTATTGCCACCTGCAATTCAACCGCTTTCAAACTCATATGGCCCCAACTCCCTTTGTCACACTAAGTATGTTAGCATCCTGGATTAGATAAGAGTCGCTGTGCTAATTTCACCGTCTAGCACAATAAATCGCGTTCTGGCATACTCGTGCTTGATAAAGTGCATCAACTTTCCAATCGTCATTTTGATTCCTGGATACATGACATGATATGCTTCAATGGCTGCTGGGCCTTCCCCTTTCAGCTCAAGTTCAATATCATTTCTGCGTGCTTCCAGTTCCTTGCTTTCTTTTTCCAGAACCAAACGAGTATTGGTTAGCTTAACTTGCATGAGACGTTTATCTGATGGAAGTTCTTTGCTGACTTGGAGGATCTGGTTAATAACCCCTAGACCTTGATCAGTTTTGCGTAAATTTTCATACACATTTTGTAGTTCTTTTTGAATATTTGCTAGCTCTTGTCTTAATTCCGGTTTTACTCCTACTTCGAGTATCGTAGGAGTGGCGCTGCTGTTCCCAAATACTCGAGCCACAATCTTTTCCCCAGCTTGCAGCACACCGCCAATGATGAAGCCTTTTGCCCCTTTGCAAATGATTTGCTTTCCGGCTCGTACGGTTGAGAACATGATGCTTTGCGAAACAATCACTTTGTTTCCAGCCGTTACATTGGCGCTTTGAATAAAGGAGGACCGGACATCTTTCCCCGCAACAATGCAGCCTTTGTCCTGGGCGACAATCCCACTTTTGATTTCAATGGAGCCTTCCGCGTACAACTCTGCCCCTTCTACACTGCCAAGTACGCGTATATCTCCTGATGACTTTACGCGAAAGCCATTCAATACGTTCCCGCGAATGACCACCGTTCCCACAAAATCAATATTGCCAACACCAAAATCAACATCCCCGTTTACTTCAAATACGGGAAACACGTTCATTTTTGCCTGTTCCGTAAAGGAGACTTGTCCGTCAATGGCGGCGTATAGCATCGTCCGCTCTTGATTGAGCACAACATTTTTCCCAGGCTTTATGTTTATTTCCTTGCCGGCTTTGGGAGCGATGGGCTCTCCGGTAACTGCTTTGCCTGGTTGTCCCTGGCTTGCTGATATTTTACGTGCCAAGAGTTGCCCTTTTGCCACGTTGGGAATCGTCGTTACATTATAAAAATCAACCCGGCCATCCTCTAACTCTTTTGGACCTTCCCCTTCATTAATAGATGCCAAATAGGGGTACTCGATAGTCGCATCGGTTCCGGCCACCGGAGCAATCCCTTGGGCAATCTTTACTCTCGCGTTTGCATATTTCGCAGGTAAGATACACAAGTTCTGAACCACATCATCGAGAATTCCATACTTCACATTGCTTGCCTGTAATGCTTTGTATACATCGGTTTCCAAGACGACAATTTCGTCGATATCTTGTTCGTCCACACGTAGAAGAACCTCAGCCTCCAGTTTATCAGCTGAAATTTTTACTTCTATTTTATATTTCCCGATCCCTTCCATCATTCTACCCCTCTCAAGCTTGGGTAATTTCTTCTTACATCAATTGTGATTTCCATCTGGACAACGCAGAACGAAGTCGGAAAAGAGCTTTGGAGTGCAACTGGGATATTCTTGAAGGTGACAAGCTCATGATTTCCGCAATTTCTGATAAGGTCATTTCTTCGAAATAAAACAAGGAGACGACCAGTCGTTCCTTTTCTGGCAATTTGTCAATGACCGTAACAAGAACCTCTTTTAAGCTGGATACTTCCGCCACATTATCAGGGCGTGGTGTGAGCTCGTCGATGATATACGAATGTCTTGCTGTTTTTTGTTCGTCTTCATCCCCTACTGCCTCATCGATAGAAACCATGCTGGCAAGAGAGGTTTCCAAGAAAACCTGTTGAAGCTCCTTTTTGCTTATTCCCAGATAATCAGATATTTCTTGATCGGTTGGCATTCGCAGCATTTGCTGTTCCAAGGTGGTGTATGCTTCTTCGATTTTTTTGGCCTTGTCTCGAACAGTACGAGGGATCCAGTCGTTCTCGCGTAGTCCATCGATCATTGCACCACGAATCCGCCACATGGCGTACGTCTCAAATTGGAGACCCCGGGTATGATCGAATTTAGCCAAAGCGTCCAATAGTCCAAAGCGCCCATAACTAATCAAGTCATCCTTGTCCACATTTGCTGGCAGATTAATCGCCAACCGATTTGCCACCTTATCTACCAGTGGCAAAAACCGCGTGATCAAGTCAACTTCCGCCTCGCGACTTCCCTCTTGCTTCCACATGACCCATTTATCGAACTCTTTTGCTTTTTCTTGACTGGTTAGCCGTGCCACGAATAGTCACCAACCTTTACTCATCTGATAAGCGCCTAACGACCTCTGCAACGGTGGCTGGATCCTCAGTAGGATGAATCCTTTCCATCTTGTTGATTGAGAGTGGTGCAAATGTTAGATCTTCCTGTTTTAATTGTTGTCCAATTTCCAGTACGACCCCACCTTCTGCTAGAGGAGAGCCTGTCCCCTCTAGCGTGTCCGTAACCATTGGTGGAGCAGAGGACTGTATGAATGTTGCGATCAACCAACGAATTGGAAATGCAGCGAGGAAGAATAGGACAAATGCGATACCAGCTCTCTCCAGTGATACGAGCCAGACATTACTCGCCACAGCTGTACCCAGCGTCACAAGAAATGCGAGCATTCCTAATCCAAAATTAATCCAAATGGTTCCTAACATTTGTTATACTTCCTTCACACCTTGATTTACGGTCCTGATTTGAAGAATGCCGTTTGTGGCATCTAACTCTATTGTCCGACCGCAGTTTCCCCCTGTATCTTCTGCCACGATCTTTATATGAGCATCCTTCAATGCAAGTTTGCACGCCTCTACATTCCGAGGCCCAATCCGCATGGTGTCATTATTCCCTAAAAATGCAAACATTTGTGCACCGCCAGCCAATTTCGCAACTGTGTGTCTGGTCTCAGCACCAGCCTTCACCATCAACTGAATCAGATGGGGGATTGCTGTATCCGCATACTTGCCTATCGTTAGCTCCCCGCTTTTAGCCAAAGACGATTCAGGGAGCATAACATGTGCCATTCCTGCAATTTTATGGATATGATCGTAGAGTACTACCCCTACGCAAGAACCTAAACCGGTAGTACGCAGCTTACTCGGCGGCTTTGCCACACCAAGATCAGCCATCCCTATCTTAATAATCTCCATCGAACGGAACCCCTAATGAACGAAATAGTATTGGGAGCGATTCAGGATCAGGAATTAAGAAAAAGTTCCCTTTTACTTGATCATTGCCTTCGAAAAAAGCGGTGTCAATCGTGAGGGCAAAGTCACCCGCTTGACCCAACGCTATTAATCCATAACTTAGAATAGCTCCAGCCATATCCACAGCAAGTGCAGGTACAGACGGTTGTAAATTTAATTGTGTAAAATCAGCTAACGATGATAGATAAGAGCCTGTTAAGATGTTACCAATCTCATGAAGCGCTGAGATCTCCAGCTCTTCCCACTCGTACACATCTTTATTAATTCCTGTAATTTGTTCGAGCAGGTGCTTGGCAGAATCCAAATCAAGGATGAAAAACATGTTCCCTGGACAATCGCCTTCAACCCGGAGGAAGACGGTCACTACAACAGTTTCCGCTCCTCCTACACAATCTGCAACTTCGTCGAAGGGGATGATCATAACTTGTGGAACTTTCATATCTATTTCTTTTTGTATGAGCTTGGAGAGAGCCGTGGCAGCGTGACCAGCACCGATGTTCCCGATTTCCCGTAAAACGTCAAATTGGAAATCTCCAAACTTCGTAAAATCGCCCATTTTACTTACCCCTCAATTGCATCCAACTGCTTGATTTCCTCAGTGCTCAATACTTTATCGAGATTTAAGAGGATTAACAGTCGTTTATCCAGCTTAGCGACGCCTCGCAAATAAGCAGCTTCCACTCCTCCAACAACCTCTGGAGGCGGTTCAATCGCATCAACTGGTATATCGATAACATCGTTAGCAGCATCTACAATGAGACCCACTTCCAATTCACCTACGGCCACGATAATGATTCGAGTTGCTTCGGAATAGACGCCTTCTTCAAGACTAAAGCGATTGCGCAGGTCGATAATCGGTGTCACAACGCCACGCAGATTAATAACCCCTTTGACGAAACTAGGCGTTCGCGGAACTCTTGTGATGTGTTCCAGCTTTTCAATGGATTTGACCTGATGAACCTCTACGCCATACTCTTCGTCCTTCAATCGAAAGACAATCACTTTGACTTCGCTAATGACTTCTTTTTGATCGAGCATGTGGCTACCCCTCCTTTTACTTAATCAGCGAGTTACAATCTATAATGAGTGCGACCTGACCGTCTCCCAGGATCGTTGCACCTGAAATAGCAAATACATTGACCAGATATTTGCCGAGAGATTTTAGAACAATCTCTTGTTGACCGATGAACGAATCGACGACAAGGCCTGCCATTTTCTCACCTTTACGTACGATGACGACTGCCACTTCATCTTCCGTCGTTTCTCCATTATCAGGCACTTGGAAAATGTCCTGCAGCGAAACGAGCGGAACTACACGTCCCCGGAAGTCTATCACTTTTTGACGGTGGGCCATCATGATTTGATCTTTTTTAAATACAGCCGTCTCAATGATAGAGCTGAGTGGGACAGCGTACTTTTCATCTTTCACTTGTACCAGCATCGCGGAAATGATAGAGAGCGTAAGCGGCAATTGAATGAGGAAAGTCGTGCCCTGACCGCGCACAGAATCTACGCCGACACTACCACCCAATGATTCAATTTTGGACTTAACGACATCCAGTCCAACACCACGACCGGAAATATCAGATACAACCTCCGCTGTACTAAAGCCTGCTGCAAAAAGCAACTCGTGGATTTGCTTGTCACTCATGCTATCTGCAGTAGCAGGGTTGACAATCCCTCTCTCAAGCGCTTTTTTGAGAACTTTATCTTTATTGATTCCAGCACCGTCATCTTTTACTTCAATAAATACATGGTTCCCACTGTGGAAAGCGCGGAGCTCGATTTTTCCTTCCTCTGGCTTACCCGCCTTTTTCCGATCTGCTGGAGACTCAATCCCGTGATCAAGCGAGTTACGCAGTAAGTGATTGAGTGGGTCCCCGATTTCGTCGATGACGGTACGGTCCAATTCTGTCTCCGCACCAATAATCTCCAGATTCACTTTTTTATTCAGATCTTTTTGCAGATCGCGAATCATACGTGGGAAACGATTGAATACTTGCTCCACCGGAACCATGCGCATGGTCAGAATGATGTTTTGCAAATCGCCACTAATCCGGCTCATGTGCTCCACAGTTTCCTGCAGTTCATTCTTACCGATCTCGCGTGCCAACTGCTCCAAACGACCGCGGTCAATAACTAATTCGCTAAACAGATTCATCAAGATATCCAAGCGTTCGATATCCACACGAATTGTTTTTCCACCTGCCGCCGCCTTCTTCACAGGTGCTTGAGGAGCTTCTGCTGCTCCTTTTTCAGCTGGCGCTGGTGTCTGTTGCACTACGGGAGCCGGTGGAGCTTCACTCTTCAATTGAATCGTTTCGATTGTCACATCTTGGATTTCCGAAATGTTAAGAATCGTGGTTCGTACTTTTTCAATCGATTGCTCCGTCACATAGGCGATTTCAAACGATTGTTCAAATCGCTCATTCTCGATATCTTCAACAGCTGGTTTCGTTTTGATCACTTCACCCATGGATTCCAATTGATCAAAAACCATGTAAGAGCGAGCAGCCTTGAGCAAGCAGTTTTCATTCAATGTCACTTTGATCCACAAAACGTTATTTCCGAGCTCCTGCGACTGCTTCAAGACCATCATTGCATAATCATCCAGCTCATGATCTTCAGCTGGTGTACTTTCCTCTTGGGGTGCTTCCACTACCATCGTAGCAGCTGCTACTTCCTGCTCAGCTGAAAAGTCCCCAGCTACAATTGCCCGCAGCTTCTTTACAATAGCGGATACATCCGCTGAACCGTCTCCACCTTCTGTGATATCGATGACCATGCCTTCAATCAAATCTACGCTCTGAAAAATAGCGTCCATAATATCACTGGTAATCGTTAACTTCTGATTTCGAATCAGGTCAAGAACATTTTCCGCTTCGTGAGTCAAACTCGCCATGTCTTCAAAGCCCATGGTCGCCGACATCCCCTTCAATGTATGAGCGGAACGAAAAATCTCTTTGACGTGGCCAATATTGCCCGGATCACTTTCCAAGAGTAACAAGTTGGCGTTGATTGCCTGTAGGTGTTCCTTTGACTCCTCAATAAACATGTCCAAATACTGATTCATATCCATAGGTGATCCACCTCCCAAAAATCAGTGCAAGAGCTTGCACAACAGCTCTGGAATCTTTTCTAATGGGGCCACGTTGTCTGCCAAGCCTGCTTGAATCGCTGCCCGTGGCATTCCGTATACGACACAACTCGACTCATCTTCGACAATACTTGTGACAACGCCAAGCTCCTTCATGCGCTTTAGCCCTTTAGTCCCATCATTTCCCATGCCTGTCATGATGATTGCCCATTTGTCTACATTTGTCAATTGACTGACTGATTCAAACAGGATATCGACAGACGGTCTGTGACCGCCTCGTGGCTCCTCTTGATGTAAATAGGCCTGAAGTCTCCCATTTACTTGTCGAACTTCGAAATGGAAGCCTCCTGGAGCGATGTAAGCTGTACCATTTTCCAAATACTCGCCATCGACAACCTCGGTTACTCGAATGTGGCATAACGAGTCTAGCCGATTTGCTAACGATTTTGTGAAACCTGCTGGCATATGCTGAACGATGGCAATTGGTGCCGGAAAATTCGCCGGAATTGCAGTCAGTACACTCTGCAATGCTTTAGGCCCACCCGTGGAAGTACCTAAAACCACCAGTCTTGCCTTTCCGCCCACTTGTGATCGCATCACAACAGGCGGGCTCGGTATTTTCGTACGTATTACTGGAGATGCCGGTGCGGCTTTGGATTCGGAAGATACCGGTTTGACTACGCGAGGGATCTGCTTTCTCAAACGCACTTTCGATGCTGCCGCAGCCTTCACGCGCTCGATAAGACGATCGCCCACTTTGTGAATGTCCAGAGAAATTGGACCAGAAGGCTTCGTTACAAAGTCAAACGCGCCTAGCTCCAACGCATGAATCGTAGCTTCGGCCCCTTCTTTTGTCAGGCTGCTCAACATGACGATCGGAACCGGACACTCATTCATCAGCTTTTCCAGAGCGTCCAAACCGTTCATAACCGGCATTTCAATGTCGAGTGTGAGCACATCCGGCGCCAGTTCCTTACATTTTTCAATACATTCGAGTCCATTCTTAGCTCGATCAATCACTTCAATCTCAGGATCCGTTGATAAAATGTCCGAAATCACTTTACGCATGAATGCAGAATCGTCCGTAACGAGAACGCGGATTTTGCTCATTCGAATGTCGCTCCCTTCCTACTTTTATGTCTCATCGTATGAAGTGCCTCAACTTCGCAAGAAAACCTTTGAGACCACTGACAGAAGCATCTGAAGTAACCGGACGATCCAAATACTGTTCTACCAGATTTCGTATGCTTCTCGCGGCTTGCGATTGTGGATATGTAAGTAGAAAAGGACGCTGCAGTTTAACAGCTTTTGAAACAATAGGATCATCCGAAACATATCCAAGCGATTGAATATCCATATTCAAAAAGCGTTTGGAAACCATCGCAAGCTTGTCCGCCGTCATTCTCCCTTCTCTCTCCGACGACGCTCGGTTTATCACCAAGCGAATGGAGACAGCGGGATTACGTGCGTGTAGCATCTTGATTACTGCATATGCATCCGTTATCGCTGGCGGTTCGGGGGTGGTAACGAGAATGACCTCGTCTGAGGAGAGCATGAATCGCATGGATTCTTTTGAAAAACCTGCTCCCGTATCAAAAATGATTGTGTCGGCATAGCCTTGCAGCGGGTCCAGGTGCGAGAATAAGCGATCAAGCTTGTGATCATCTAACTGCATAATCTGCGTAAATCCAGAACCACCCGCGATAAATTCTAAGCCTCCTGGCCCGTGCTCGATAATGTCCCAAACAGTCGTATCCGACTCTAACAAATGAAACAGATTCTTTTTTGGTGTAATTCCCATTAATACATCCAGATTTGCCAGACCCAGATCCAAGTCAAACAAAACCGCCTTATGACCCTTCTCAATCAAACCAAGTCCAAAATTCAAGCTAAAATTGGACTTGCCGACACCACCTTTTCCACTCGTCACTGTCACAAGTCTAGTTGGTCGTGTCTTCTTGTTTTGTAGCATCCGCTCACGGAGTTGCTCTGCTTGGTCACGCATCTGCTTACTCTCCCATAATCATCGTTGAAACCAGCTCGGGTGTAGCTACAACGATATCATCTGGTACATTTTGACCTGTCGTTACATAGGAGAGCTGTAGATTCATCTCCTTACAAACATTCAACATCGTGCCAAAGCTGTTCGTTTCATCTGCTTTTGTAAAAATGACTTGCTTCACTTGAACTTCCGCAAAATTTTGGACGATCGCTTTCATATCGTTGAATTTGGAGCTCAAGCTAAGTACTAGGTAGTTCACGCTGTCTTTTCCATGCTCCAACAATTCACGAATGCCTTCCACGTACTCATCGTTGCGAAAATTTCGTCCAGCCGTATCCACAAAAATGAGGTCACAATCGCTTAAGCGTTCCATCGCTGCTGCCATTTCTCTCGGAGAAAAGACAACCTCCAGCGGAACATTCAAAATGTTTGCGTACGTCTTCAATTGCTCTACAGCTGCCATTCGATACGTATCAGCCGTGATAAAGCCGATTTTTCGTTTTTCCTTCAACATGCTGTTCGCCGCAAGCTTCGCAATGGTCGTTGTTTTTCCAACCCCTGTCGGACCGAAAAAGAAAGCATACCGTACGTTCTTACCCAGCTTTGGCGAAGAGGCTGTATATGGCTCGATCATCGAAGTGATAATCTTTTGGCATACAGCAAACGCTTCTTCATCCGTCCACTTTTCACCCGGTTGCGACATTTCCATTACTTTTCGAATGATTTCCGCTGTTAGCTCTTCAGTCACTTCTTGATTCAATAACTTTGCACGAATAGACTGTATCGCCGGAGGAAGTTGTTCACTTAAGTCATGCACCAACAGCTTTTGAAACATTTGACGCATATCTCGCATTTCAGTGGCAATCGCGTCATGATTGCTTGCGGGTAAAGCTTTTTCTTGTGATGTCATGACAGGAGCATACTGCTCAACTGGCTCTCCTTGCTTTTGCACAGCTCTCGTATCTAGGATCGCTTCTTTTGGAGGCGTCGCAACCGCGGTTTGTGTCATCGCGGCTACGACCTGCTCCCTACCTGTTGATTCGACTTGTTGATTGTCCGATGTTTTTGTCACCGGCGGTCTTCGATACGCTTGAGCAGCCGTGTACGTACCCGTCTGCGATTTGGGCAAAACGTTGTTGGTTCGATGTTCAGCTGCTACTGTTGGATTTTCTCGCTCGGATGCCTTTTCATCGACAGCAGCGATTACTTCGATTCGTTGTTTGCCAAACATCCCGAACAATCCACCTGTTTTGATCGGCTTGGAATTAAGAATCACTGCATCCATTCCTAAGTCCGTCCTGATTTTTTCCATTGCTTCTGGCATCGAATCGACCATGTAACGTTTTACCCTCACGAAATGTTCACCATCCCTACGCTTTGCACTTCAACATGTGGTTCGAGCTCGCTGTACGACAAAACGGGAACGTCTGGCATCATGCGATCTACTAATTGACGCAAGTACATTCGGACCGCTGGTGATGAAAGAATGATCGGCTGTTGACCCGAATTAATCATTTTGCTCACTTCAGTCGACATGTTTTGGAATATTCGCTGAGACGTTTCCGGATCCATCGCCAGATAGCTTCCTTGCTCAGACTGTTCCACACGTTCAGAGATTGCTTTTTCCAATCCTGCTCCAGCTGTTAGCACGCGAAGTGGTTGCCCTGGCTCCGTAAATTGGAGTGTGATCTGTCTCGCCATCGCCTGTCTCACATATTCTGTCAGTACATCTGGATCTTTTGTATACAAGGCTTGATCCGCAAGTGCTTCAAGGATGACGTGGAGATTTCGAACAGACACTTTTTCCCGCAACAACTTTTGCAATACTTTTTGTACGTCCCCAATGGCGAGCATACTTGGAATCAGCTCGTCTACGAGAACTGGTGCTGTCTCCCGTACATTGTCGATCAGGGCTCTTGTTTCCTGGCGACCTAACAATTCGTGTGCATGTCGCTTGATAACCTCTGTCAGATGCGTAGCCACAACTGATGGCGGATCGACAACTGTATAGCCAGACAGCTCAGCAATCTCCTTATTCTCTTCTGTTACCCATAATGCAGGCAATCCAAACGCAGGTTCTACTGTTTCTATACCAACAATGGAATCATCTTCGATCCCCGGGCTCATCGCCAGATAGTGATCCAGCATGATTTCCCCTTTTGCGACCTGGTTGCCTTTTATTTTAATCATATATTCATTCGGTCGAAGCTGGATGTTGTCACGTATACGAATGACCGGTACAACGATCCCCATCTCGAGTGCGATTTGTCTTCGAATCATAATGACCCGATCTAACAAATCTCCTCCCTGCTTCACATCTGCAAGCGGGATTAAGCCATAACCGAACTCGAATTCGATCGGATCGACCTGTAACAGGTTCACGACGCTTTCTGGACTGCGTACTTCTTCCAATTGCTGCTCTTCCACCTGGTCGGCGGATTCTTGGATTTGCATCTTTTGATTCTTCTCCATTTTCCAAGCAGCAAATCCCATTATCCCGCATACCGGAAGTACAGGCAGAATTCCTATCGGTGTAAAGAGACCCAGCAATAACATGCACCCGGCTACGATATAGAGAAGACGCGGAAAGCTGAACATTTGCTTGACGATGTCTTCACCCAGACCTTCACCAGAAGTGGAACGCGTTACAATAATACCCGCTGCGGTCGAAATTAAGAGCGCTGGAATCTGGCTCACCAGTGCGTCACCGACAGACATGGTAGTGAATCGAGAGGCAGACTCAGCAAAGCTCATATCGTGAATGAGCATCCCGATGATAAAACCACCGATAATATTTACGATAAAAATGATAATACCCGCGATGGCGTCCCCTTTTACGAATTTGCTGGCACCATCCATTGCTCCATAAAAGTCAGCTTCGTTCTCAATCTTTTTTCTGCGGACACGTGCTTCTGTTTCTGTGATCATTCCTGCATTCAAATCTGCGTCGATACTCATCTGTTTACCAGGCATCGCGTCGAGCGTAAAACGTGCTGCTACCTCAGCTACACGCTCAGAACCTTTCGTGATTACGATAAACTGAATGATGATCAAGATCAGAAACACGACGAAACCGACGACTTGATTACCACCGACTACAAAGCTACCGAACGTTTCAATAACTTTACCGCCTTCACCGTGCGATAGAATATTTCTCGTCGTCGACACGTTCAAGGCTAGTCGAAAAAGTGTTGTAATAAGCAAAACCGTCGGAAAGATCGAGAATTCCAAAGTTTCTTTTGTATACATCGACACAAGCAAGATGGTCAATGCAAGGGAGATATTCAAAATCAACAGCAAATCAAGTAGCGCTGAAGGAAGTGGGATTACCATCATGACAACAATGCTTATGACAAAAAGGATCGTACCAACTTCTTTAAATTTGAATCCCACTGGTTATCCTCCTTCCATTTATTTCACTTTCCCTTGCAGCTTGTAGACGTACGCGAGAACTTCCGCGACCGCTTTAAACATCTCTTCGGGAATTTGTTGCCCAACTTCAACTTGACTATAGAGAGCCCGGGCCAAGGGCTTGTTTTCCATGGTAACGATACGATGCTTTTTCGCTACTTCCCTTATTTTTAATGCTAGATAGTCTTGCCCTTTGGCGATTACCGTCGGTGCACTCATCGCACTTGCGTCATAGCGAACGGCAACGGCAAAGTGAGTCGGGTTCGTAATAATGACATCCGCTTTGGGAAGCTCCTGCATCATACGGCGAATGGCCATACTTCTTTGCCGTTCACGAATCTTCCCTTTAATGAGCGGATCACCTTCCGCTTGCTTATGCTCGTCCTTGAGATCCTGCTTGGACATCCGCAGATTCTTTTCATGCTCATAACGCTGATAGGCGTAGTCCAGAGTCGCGAGAATGAAAAGCAATAACCCGAGATAGATTCCCAGCTTTGTCACCTCTTCGGCAGTAAACGATAGGACTGCTCCGAGAGACAATAAGGAAAGCTGTACAACTTGTTCCTTGGCATTCCACAAAATGACGTACGCGACATATATGCCTGCGCTTATTTTTAATAAAGATTTCAGTAGCTCTACGAGCGAGCGTAAGGAAAAAATTCGTTTTGCCCCTTTAATTGGATCGATCTTTTCCAGTTTCATTTGGAGGGGTTCTGTACTAATTAGCCAGCCTACCTGCATGTAGTTCACCGCGAATGCGACAAGAAAACTCAAGCCTAGGATAGGTCCTACAATTTTTATCGCTTCAAATACGAGCTGCATCACGATGACTTTTAAATTTTCTTCATTTACTTGCCACGTCGTGTATGTAATCAATGACTCCCGCATCAAATCTTGAAATGTGCCTAACATGGTTGAGCCAAGCATCATTAACAGAAAGAAAAATGCTGTCAAAGATAGGGCTGGGGAAAGATCCTGACTTTTCGCGACTTGCCCTTTTTTTCGTGCGTCTTGCTTTTTCTTGGGCGTAGCTTTTTCTGTCTTTTCCCCATTAAAAAATTGAAGATCTACTTGATAAGAAAGCCTCAATTGATTCATGGTGATCCTCCGAGCGATTTCATCATTTCTGCAAGTGCCCGGAACATGTTCCCAAACAATCCGTTCAGGGTCAGCAAGAACGCAGGCATCACCACGATTAGCAGTAAAAAGCCCGCAAGCAGTTTAATGGGCAAGCCCACCACAAAGATATTAAACTGCGGAACAGATTTGGCGATAATACCAAGAGAGAGATCAACCAGAAACAATGCAACGACGATAGGTGCCGCAATCATAAAAGCACTCACAAACATCGTTTGAAATGTTTTTACTGCTGTCATCATGACATTTTCGCTTCCGAAAGCCGCCCACATGATGTCCACCGGTATAACCTGGTAACTGCTTATCACACCTTGTATCAGCATGTGATGCCCGTCAATACTGAAAAAGTACAGGACAGCGAGAATGTTTTTGAAGTTACCTGTCACCGGGATATATGTACCCGTTTTGGGGTCAATCACGTTTGCCATTGCGAGACCCATCTGCATGTCCATCAGTCCGCCGGCAACCTGAATGGCGATAAACATCATTTCACATATGTAACCAAGAATGGCACCAACAAGCGCTTCCTTCATGACATACAGAATAAATGTCAAATCCATCGGAATCTCGCCTTGTACCGGCAAGGATTGAAAACTGATGACGGCAATGATAAACGCGAGACCGATTTTAAACTGATTCGGTACACCACGAATCGAAAAGAACGGAGCCGTTACAAAGAAGGCACTCATTCGGACAAAAACAAGCAAGAATACGGGCAGATACATCAGAAAAAGATTCATATGCTACCCAACAAAACGATGAAGGTTACCGAAGATCCCCATCGTAAAATCAAGCAGTACCCGAAGCATCCATGGACCAGCAGCCAAGATCACGACAAATACGGCCACGATCTTTGGAATGAAAGCGAGTGTCTGCTCCTGAATTTGTGTCGTTGCCTGAAAGACGCTGACCATCAAACCGACCAGTAAGGCGACCCCAAGTGCGGGTGCCGAAATGAGCAGGATGGTATAAACAGAGCTTTGGGCAATCTGCATAAGTAATTCTTGTGTCATGCTCTACCTCCTGAGGCATTCGGAATGTCGCTAAAAACTGGTCAAAAGTGATCTCACAATGAGATACCAGCCGTCCACCATGATGAACAATAAAATCTTAAACGGCAATGAAATCATAACCGGCGGTAACATCATCATCCCCATCCCCATCAAAATACTGGAGACGATCATATCAATTACCAGAAAAGGAATGAATATCATAAAGCCGATCTGAAAAGCCGTCTTCAATTCACTAATGGCAAAAGCAGGTACCAGTGCATTCAAAGGAATATCTTGGATCGATTTTGGACGTTCGGCTTTTGTGTATTCCAGAAAAAGTGCTAAATCTTTTTCACGCGTCTGCTTAGCCATAAATTCCTTAAAGGGTATGACCGCAGCGTCAAGTGCCTGCTGTTGCGTTAGTTTTCCATGCATAAATGGCTGCACGGCTGTTTCGTTTACTTGTCCGAGTGTCGGAGCCATAATGAAAAATGTCATAAACAGCGCAAGGGCAATCAATACCTGGTTCGGTGGCATTTGTTGAGTTGCCAACGCATTTCGTACAAAAGACAAGACAATGATAATTCGCGCAAAACTGGTCATTAAAAGCAAAATCGCTGGAGCTACAGATAGTACTGTCAAAATCAGTAACAGCTGAATGGCCGTCGATGTCTCCTGCGGTGTTCCGGTTCCGCCGCCTATCTTCAAATCAATGCTCGGAACAAGCGGTGTCCCCGCTGGCGCCGCCATGACCATATCAGGTACGGATAGCAACACTGCGACAAGCATCAGCACCTGCAAAAAATATTTCATTTTTGGTCCCCTCTGTCCTGAGCTTGCTCTTTCTTCCAATGTTCTGTTTGGTCTGGACGATTTTTCAAGTCGTTCCATTGACCTTGCAACAGATCTTGAAAGCTTTTGCCGTCCATATCAGAAGAAAACAAGATTTCTTCTTCTGCCTGCTTTTTCTTACCGAACGGGAGCCATTCTAGCGAGAATGGGCTCTTCATTGGTTTGATCTCAGCGTCTGCCAAGATCAAATCTACCTCTTCACCCGGTTCGATCCTACGAAGCAATTGAACGTTTTCTCCCACGCCCACGATGTACAATGAGTCGCCGATCATAACAACCTGAAGTGTTTTGCCATTGCCTAGCGCAGTAGCGCTAATCACTTTAATCGGTCCATGACTTTGAGCCCCTTGACGTCGACCAAGAAAACGGAGCAATAAAAAGATCAATACTGCAATAAAGCCAAGCGAAAAGATGACTTGAACTAGATACCCGATCATACTTCCTGTTCCGCTGCCCGGAATGGCCGCCGGCTGTTCACTGCCGGCGGGCGCATTGCTAGTTGGCACTTTTCCCTGGTTGTACGCATCCGCTACTGAACCTTCCGCAAAAGCGGTACTCGGCAGGGAGGAGACGAAAAGCAACAGGATCAGACTGAAGGCTAAAATGAGTCTTGCCCCTGCATTCCGGATCATCATCATTAGCTCATTGTCTTTTTGATCGCTTCCAGAACGCGATCCGCCTGGAATGGTTTTACGATGAAGTCTTTTGCGCCCGCCTGGATCGCATCGATTACCATCGCTTGTTGACCCATCGCGGAGCACATGATCACACGCGCGTTAGGATCCAACTTTTTAATTTCTTTCAATGCAGAAATTCCATCCATCTCTGGCATGGTGATATCCATGGTTACGAGATCAGGTCCCAATTCTTTATATTTTTCAACTGCTTGTGCACCGTCACTTGCTTCCCCTACGACGCTGTACCCGTTTTTCGAAAGAATTTCCTTGATCATCATACGCATGAATGCTGCATCGTCTACGATTAAAACTTTGTTAGACATGAATAGCTCCTCCCTAATACTTCCCTCTTGATTGTATTATTGTAATTTTTGAACACGATCTATCTGACTGATGATGTCTGTAACACGAACCCCAAAGTTTTCATCAATGACGACAACCTCGCCCTTGGCAATTAATTTGTTGTTCACCAAAATGTCTACATGCTCACCTGCCAGCTTGTCCAACTGTATAATCGATCCAGCGGACAAGTCAAGGATTTCTCTAATAAGCTTTTTCGTACGACCTAACTCAACTGTTACTTGCAAAGGAATATCGTGAAGCAAGTTCAAATTCTGTATGTCTCCTGTATACATAGGAGCACCTCCAAGTGGAGCAAATTGTGCTGGAACTACATTCGCCTGACTAGCTGCAGGACCTCCGAAATGCTGTGGTGTTGGTGGAGCCATTGGAGGCTGCTGATACATACCTGGGTACGCAGCGTAGCCTGGTGGCATCATTGGTTGTCCATACGCGTCAGGATACATCGGTTGTCCTGGGTAGCCCATTGGCTGTGCGTGCCCGGACGGTTGCTGATACATCGGTTGTTGCTGTTGTAGTGGCGCTACAGGCGGTACGTGGCTCTGTGATTGCTCTTGCGTACTGGGTTGGATAGAAGGAGCCGACAGACTCATAGCAGGCAGAGAAGGCATCTCTATCTCATCTATGAGGGCCGCCGCTGCTGCTTCATCCTCTGAACCTCCAACCAGTCTATCAATCATCTTTTTCGCAAAGGAGAGCGGGAGAAGCTGCATAATATTTGAATCGATAAGTTCGCCTTGCTCTCCTACCTTTAAACGGAAAGATACTTTCACCAGAGGACTGTCATCTTCAGAGAAACTGTCTCCACCCTTGCCTTGCGCCAGATCCATTACATCGATGCCTGGTGGCGTAATATTAATGAACTGGTTGAAAATCGTCGACATGGATGTAGCAGCGGAACCCATCATCTGATTCATTGCTTCCTGAACCGCGCTGATATGCAGCTCAGACATTTCAGTGTTCGACGGTCTGCCATCTCCGCCCATCATCAGATCCGCGATAACTGCAGCATCTTCCATGCGAATGACTAACAGGTTAATTCCTTGGAAACCATCTGTGTATTCCACATGAACTGCCACGTGAGGAATCGGAAATTCGCTTTCCAATTCATCGACATTGACTACGGTAACAGTAGGGGTTGTAATATCTACTTTTTGACTTAATAAAGTAGATAACGCAGTAGCTGCGCTCCCAAAGGAGATATTACCTATTTCTCCGAGTGCATCCTGTTCAAACGGGGATAGAAAATCGGCAACATCCTGGGCTACTGCCGACACAGCTTCCTCTTCGTCCTCAACCAAGTTGTTCGCACGTAATAGCGCGTCTATCTCGTCTTGAGAAAGCATATCTCTACTCATTTTGTTCCTCCCCCTCCTCAATGACTTCATCAATCTGTACGGCGACTCTTCCTTTAAGTGTTCCTGGCTGACCCAAGAACTTTATGTGGTCGCCAACTTTAATTTTCAACTTGTTGTCGATAGATTGATCTAATTGAATGACATCGCCTTTTTGTAGCTGTAGGAAATCTCCTACTGTAATCGTAGCTGTTCCCATTTCAGCAACAATCGGCAATTTTGCAACTTTTACTCGCTCTTCTACACGCAGACGCTCTTCTTCATCCCGCGTTTTCTTTTGTTTGGAGAACCAGTATTGTCCAGACAGCTTTGTCATGATTGGCTCCAGTACCACGTGAGGCAAACAGAGATTGATCATTCCTGTTGTATCGCCGATTTTGGTACTAAAGGAGATTACCACGACAATCTCGTTAGGTGAGACGATCTGCATGAACTGTGGATTCATCTCCAAACCTTCCTGATACGGATCTAGCTCAATGATTTGCTTCCATGCCTCGTGGAAAGTATCCAGCGCTTTGCCAAATACACGTTCCATCACCGTTGTTTCAATTTCCGTAAGGGCGCCCATCTTTTCCGGAATCGCCCCCTGTCCTCCCAGAAGTCGATCCAGCATGGTATAGGCGATGTTTGGATTTACTTCCAAAACCATTCGCCCTTCCAGCGGAGGAGCTTCAAAGATGTTCAAGATGGTCATCTTGGGAATAGAACGTATAAATTCGTCATACGGCAATTGATCGACGGAGGCAACCGTAATTTGCACGAAGGTACGGAGCTGAGCTGAAAAATACGTAGTCAACAGCCTCGCGTAGTTTTCATGGATTCGCGTTAAACCACGGATCTGATCTTTTGAGAACCGCAGGGCGCGTTTGAAATCATATACTTTGACTTTACGCTCAGTTTCTTCCTTTTTCAGCTCGTTGGCATCCATTTCGCCCGAAGATAGGGCAGCCAACAGCGCATCAATCTCACTCTGTGAGAGAACCTCGGCCATATGTCGTCACCTCCTTGCTATGTATACCATAATCGCTTCCTATGACAAGACGCGTTTGGTTGTCACTACTTGAACAATCTTACCTTCTTGCATCAGGGAGCTGATTTCATTCATAATTTTTGCTTCCAGCTTGTTCACACCTTCAGTTCCTTTTATGTCTTCTGGTGTCAACCCCGCCAATGTTTTAATAATCACCTGATTGACTTGCGGCAAACGCTGCTCCAACTCTGTTTTCGCATCAGCACTGTCCGCCGTAATACTAAAGCGTACAATCATGTAATTATTCGTTAGCAAGTTCGTAGTAATTTCGCCAGTGTCAACGGAGAACTCTTTCATTTCCTCTGCCGTGAGCGGCTTGACTGCTTGCTCATCCGTCGTGGCTGTTTGCGCAGCCGGGGAGAGATACGTTTGCCAGAGAACAAACGAGATCACTCCAAGTAGCGATATCGCGATGATAATGATTAGAGCCATGTTAAACAATCGATTTTGAAACATCGCTAATGCCTCCCGCTATTCATTTGAATCAACCGGCATTTTCGGTACAGATGTTGCCGGAGGAACGTTATGATAAAAAGCCTGAACACGTTCAGCGATGGATTCCACCGAATCCTTCACGATGTACTTTCTGTCGTTGAACAGCGTGATCACGCTATCCGGAGTTGCCTCAACAGTTTCAATGTGAGTGATGTTCAGATAAAAAGTAGATCCATTAAACCGAGTTAACTTAATCATTGGCTGCTCCTTTCCGGTTCAAGCTGGGGAAGGCTTAGAACACTTCCCCGGCTTTTTTCCGTTAAACGAAATTATCGTTTCAGGTTCACCAGTTCTTCTAGTACTGTGTCAGATGTCGTGATGATCCGAGAGTTTGCTTGGAAACCGCGTTGTGCCACGATCATTTCTGTAAATTCTTCAGAAAGGTCCACGTTGGACATTTCCAGTTGTCCTGCGATGATGCTTACTTTTGCATCTGCTGGCGTCACTGGTGTCATCGGGTCACCATCATTCGCTCCAGCGTTTACTGTGTTTTCGTAAAGGTTGTTCCCAATCTTCTTCAAACCACCTGGGTTATTGAAGGTCATTACCCCAATGGTATTCGTAGAGTCTAAGGCACCTGTTTCATCTACCGTTGTGATGACTCCGTCTTTTCCGATGGAGTAAGAAACAATCCCATCATCTTGACTGATCTGAATTACACCTGGATCAGAGTTCATGAGCTTCATCCCTTGGGAGTTCACCAGATATCCCTCGGCATCACGTGTAAAGTTACCTGCACGCGTATAATAGATCGTGGCTCCTTCATCCGGGCTTACCATAAAGAATCCATCGCCCTCAATTGAAAGGTCTGATGGCAGATTGGTTGTCATCGGACTACCAGCAGAGAAGACGGTATCAATGGATGCGATTGAAGCCCCCAGTCCAATCTGAGTTGGGTTCGTTCCGCCCTTCCCACCTGCTGTAGGAGCCCCAGCCCCTTGAACGTTTTGGCTCAATATATCTTGGAACATAACGCGACCCTTCTTGAAACCAACCGTGTTTACGTTCGCGATATTATTACCAATAACGTCCAACTTAGTTTGAAATCCACGCAGACCTGAAATACCTGAATACATAGATCGAAGCATGCTAACTTCCTCCTTTACCTTCTCATTTACAGCGGCTACCTCTGTCAGTCGGTAGCCGAATGGGCTTCCTCATAAGGAGGTCCAGCCCAGTAAACAGTCACCTACACGAAAATGGCACTGTCAATGTTAGTAAATACGTTGTCCTTCATGCTGCCATCGTCTACGGCTGTAATAATTTTCCGATTTACGATGCTCACGACGTAGGCCACATTATCCATCATAACGAGAGACTCTCTGGCGCCTTTGGCGGCTGCTTTTTGCACAGCGGATTCCAAACGCTCCATCTGCTGTCTTTCTAACGTAATACCCCGCTCCTGCAAGCGATTGACGGCATGCTGGCTAAAACTAAGTGGCTCCACCTTGGTTGCAGCGCCAATCGATTCCGTCAAATACTGCTGAAATAACGTGTTGTTTCCCGGAGCAGTTTGGGTAGTAGCTTTTGCGACGTGATTCGTTTTCGGAGGAAAATAGGGTTGCCCCACACGAAAATGGTTCATGTTGCTTCCTCCTTTATCCAATCCTAGACGATGTCGTCAATGCCGCGAGCCGTTTCCCGCAATCGATTCCATAGCACTTCTGTTGATTCATTGCTGTCTACCAGGGCATCGAGAGCAAATTCTTGCTCGTCTTTCTCTTGCTGTTGTCGATTTTCTTGTTGTTGTCGTGCCTGTTCTCGCTGCTGTTGGAAGTTAAAAGCTGTATCCTGCTGCTGGTTTACCTCTAAGCGATCAACCTGCAAGCCTTGTTGGGTCAACGCAGCTCGAAGCTGCGGAAGCTGATTGTCCAGCATTTCCTTTCCAGCCTGTGTTTCGGCATGGAACTGTGCTGTAATCACACCATTTTGAGAAGTAATTGTTACATCTACTTTGCCCAGAGCTTGTGGATTCAGAATCAGCCTTGCCTCATGTACGCCATTGTGTTGCGTCAACTGCATTTTGGACACGAAAAGCTGTGTGACTTGCTGGGTCAGTTGATTGGCGTTCACATGATGTGTTGGAACCGTCTGCTGCGAAAAGGTCTGTACAGATTGTGTCTGTGTATTAGATGAAGCAATAATTGGTGTCTGACCATTTCCATTCAACATGCCCTCTTGTGCATCGCCTTCTTGATTCAAAACGCCACCTTGTACGGTTGGAGACTGAATCCCTGCCTCTAGCTTGTAAGCCGAGAGACCTTGATTCAACCGCAGTGGAGAAATCGTCTTAAACGCGTCCTGTTGCGTTGTGTTCATGTTTGCCATCACATCGGATCGCAAGTTCAGGCCACTTCTTTTTGTCTCTTCTGCATTTCCTTTTTGATTCTTCAGGGATTCGAGAAGTGCTGCCAGCTTGTCCAGTTCGTTTGGAGTTGCTTCCCCTTTTTTCAGGTTAGCTAGAATCTGCTTCAAATCCTCACTTACTTGACCAGCATTTCCTTGCGCTTTACCCAAGAGTTGTTCAATTGCAGTTGCAAATTTTTCTTGAGCGTCAGGCGGTAATTCGTCTTGCGTAGTTTGACCAGAACCAAGCAGTTGGGCAAATAATGCCATGAGCTCAGCTAATGCTAGCATTTCCTCTTCACTTAAACCCTCTGGCGCCACCATGGTCTCTTCTGGGTTCCCCACCTGATCCAACACCTGCATCAATTGCATGGAAAACATTTGACCTAAGCCAGTTCCTCCGGCATTCGCTGCAGGTGTCGCTGTAACAGATCCTGCGGATCCTACGGCAGGAGTCAAATTGGCCACATTCATCTCGTTCACCTCCTCTTCTTTATTTGTTGCTTATAGAAACGAAAACAGATGATTACTCAATCTATTTTCGAAGCAACTCTGTCGTGATGCGAGCCGCCAGATTGCCATCTTCTTTCTTGTCATCATTGGCGATCGCAGAGAGAGTTTGTGCCCGTTTATCCACAGGCAAATTTTTCATTAAGATGATGGCTTGGCCCTGGTTTGTCTGCATAAGTGAACGAATGATAGCAGCTGCATCCGCTGGAGGCAATTGAGCGAACGTCTTTTTTAGATCCTCTGCAGATTCAGAACCATCACGCGTATCGCTTAATGCCTTTGTCAGCACATCAACACGTTGTTGCAAGGCCGCAATGTCATCATCCTTGTTCACTACTGAATCTTTTAACAAGATCGAAATATCGGCAGCTTTCTTCGGTTCCATCTTGGCCAAAATGTCTGCCTGTTGTGCAGGTTTCATTTTTGTCATGACCGCAACTGACTCTTGCAGTTTTAGATTTTCAATGATGGCTGCCGCATTCTTTGGAGACATGGTCGTATACACTTTTGCCAAGTCTGTAAATTGCTTTTGACGTTCTTCCTCAGTCGCACGCTTGTCTTCCATTGCCTTGTTTACATCATCGAGTTGCTTTTCCAATGCCACAATGGTAGCGTCTTTCTTTGCTGACTCTTCTTTTAAAGCGGTAATCTGCTGCTGGTTATTTGCTTGATCTCGCTGTAGGGTTGCCACTTGTTTGTCCATGTCAGGTTGTTCTTCTGAATCGGGAGTTGCCGCATATTCGTCCGGGACTAATTTTTCCACGTACGGTATGGAGTTAGCCCAGTGGAGAACAGTCCCTAACACGTTAACTCCGAGCAAGCTCAGGAGCACACCGCCAAGGAGGCTGGCAAACAGTGCAGGAATGACAATCATATAAAAGAACCATTCCCACCTGCCGTATTCCCGTTCTTCTTGGATTTCTTCCATTTGGAACCTCCCTCAGTAGCTTCGGCGAAGATAGAGCTGCGTACCGATTTCATCCAACTCTTTTTGCTCTTTTTGCTTCTGGTCGTCCAGAAATTGGTGGAGCGACTTTTCCCGAAGGCGTTGCCATAATTGGGACTCTTTCATACGTTCCGTCAATCGTGACTGACAGCGTTCCACATCCTGTTCACAACCGTGCAAGGTACGTTGCTGATTGTGTATGGATCTCGCAACAGATTGCTGATATTGCGTAATGGAAATGAGCTGTGCAGCACTGCATGTCTGCATCTGTACTTCCTGGAGCTTCACCGTCATCTCGTCATGATGATCGGTTAGTTGAGAAAGCTTCCACTCTTCTTCGTTTTTACGCTGGATCGACTTTCCGAAAGCCCACTCTGCTTGTTCTTTTTCTTTTTCCTTTAAATCAAGAACCTTTTGGAGATGAAACTGAAACACTCGCACGTTAGTTCACTCCTCCGAAATGAGCTGTCAACGCTTGGATAGCGCCCTGCAAAGTAGATGGCTCATGCGTTCCTTGTGCCGTAAAACCAGAAATGATATCACGATAGCGAATAGCCGCATCGATTTCCCGGTTGCTTCCAGGCTTGTACGCCCCAATATTAATGAGGTCCTCCGCTTCACGAAACGTAGCCAAATGCTTTTTCAGCTGACGAGCAGCATCCAAATGGTTACTATCGACGATTTCATTCATGACACGACTTACACTCGCCATCACATCAATGGCAGGAAAGTGACCTTTGTGAGCGATTTTTCGGTCAAGAACGATGTGACCGTCCAAAATTCCCCGCGCCGCATCCGCAATCGGATCGTTCATGTCGTCAGAATCAACCAGTACGGTATAAAAGGCTGTAATACTTCCCTTATCCGCTGTTCCCGCGCGCTCCATCAGTTTTGGCAGCATCGCAAACACCGATGGCGTATAACCACGCGTAGCCGGCGGTTCTCCGATTGCCAAGCCCACCTCACGTTGTGCCATGGCAAAGCGGGTGACGGAATCCATCATGAGCATGACATTCATTCCACGATCGCGGAAATATTCCGCTATGGATGTTGCAATCATTGCTCCCTTGATTCGAATCATGGCAGGTTGATCGGAAGTAGCTACAACAACAACAGACCGCTTTAGTCCTTCTTCCCCAAGATCGCGCTCAATAAACTCCATGACTTCACGACCGCGTTCTCCAATAAGACCAATGACATTGATGTCTGCCGTAGTATTTCGGGCGATCATTCCCATCAATGTACTTTTTCCTACCCCTGATCCCGCGAAGATACCGACCCGCTGACCTTTCCCGATGGTAAGCAGACCATCTATCGCTCTCACACCTACACTCAATGGTTCTTGAATACGCGGTCGAAGGATCGGATTTGGCGGCATATTGTTGGTAGGATAAGACGCCAACCCAAATGGCAGTGAACCTTGATAGGGTCGTCCTAATCCATCAAGGATTGAACCCAATATTTCAGGTCCAACTTTTACATCTAGCGAACGTCCTGTCGCGACCACATCACAACCTGGACCAATTTCGGTTAATTCGCCTAATGGCATTAACAGCACTTTGTTTTCGCGAAAGCCAACGACTTCTGCGATAATCGGTTCCTTAGTGTTGGCCGGATATAGATGGCATATCTCGCCTAATTTCACTTCTGGGCCTTGCGACTCAATAGTGAGTCCAACAACCTGTGTCACTTTGCCATTCACGCGCATCGGATCTAATCCATGCAGCATGTGCTTGTACTTCGAGAGATCTAGGATGCTCATGGAGCCTCACTTCCTCTGGCAATCGTAAGCAGCGCCTGCTTAATCTCCTCCATTTGTGTATCAATACGGGCATCGACACTCCCCAAAGCAGTACGGATGACACAGCCACCATCTTGTACGGTATAGTCAGGATAAATGGAGAGTTCTGCTTGTCCATCTAACAATTCCAGAAAACCAGCTCGATGTTCGAGCACATAATCGAAGTACTTATGGTTGACACACACCGTAATTTCGCCATGAACACGTGAGCGGCGGAGTGCTTTTTTGGTCATTTCCAGGACCTGCTCGGGATGCTGTTGCAAATCCTGTCCAATGATTTTTTTAGCAATTTCCACGCTGAGTTCCACTAGAAAAGGCTCCGCCTCGGCTATAATCTGCTTTTTCTCGGCAAACGCCTGTTCCAGAATGGTTTTTGCTTGGCTGAGTGTAGCTGTTTGCTCCTCGTACGCCTCACTTTTACCCGTTTCGAAACCTGCCTCGTGCCCTTCCGTCATAGCCTGCTCTTGTACTTGTTGAAACAGTTGCGCAGCTTCCTGACGCTTTTGTTCCCACCATTCTTCCATCTGAGTAAGCGTCTCTTGTCTTAATTGCTCTGCTTGCTCCGCAGCTTGCTGCAAGATGTTTTGAGCGGTTTCTTCTGCATCTGAGATGATCGTTTTTGCCTCGATCTCAGCTTGATTTAAAATTTCTTGATTTTCTTGCAACCTTTCGGCAACTTCTTCCGTCTTAAGTGGTACAGGCGTTACCGAGAGGAGAAAAGATTCCTCAGAAGGCCGATAATTGGCGCTTTTGATGATCCTAGACAATGATATCATCTCCTCCACCGCGGGCGATGATGATCTCACCAGCCTCCTCTAAGCGACGGATGATTGCAACGATACGAGATTGTGCCTCTTCGACGTCGCGAAGGCGAACTGGACCCATAAACTCCATTTCTTCTTTGAAGGTATCCGCCATCCGTTTGGACATGTTCCGGAAAATAACTTCCCGAACTTCTTCGCTGGATACTTTGAGAGAAAGTTGCAGATCAGCATTTTCCACATCGCGGATAACGCGCTGAATCGAACGGTTGTCGAGTGTAGCAATATCTTCGAAGACGAACATGCGCTTCTTGATTTCTTCTGCCAGTTCTGGATCTTGAATTTCGAGGGAATCCAGAATCGTGCGTTCGGTTCCACGATCGACACCGTTGAGTACAGCCACGATCGCTTCGATCCCGCCTGCCTGCGTGTAATCTTGGGTAACTGTGGCAGAGAGCTTTTGCTCCAATACCTGTTCAACTTGAGCGATTACTTCCGGTGAAGTACTGTCCATAGTCGCAATACGTTTCGCAACCTCTGCTTGACGTTCTTGCGGTAGAGCGGACAGGATCATAGCTGCTTGTTGAGCCTCCAGATAAGAAAGCACCAAGGCTATCGTCTGCGGATGCTCATTTTGGATAAAGTTAAGGATTTGACCTGGGTCAGCCTTTCTAGCAAAGTCAAACGGTCGAACTTGAAGGTTTGCCGTTAAGCGATTAATAATATCCATCGCTTTGGTCTCACCCAAAGCTTTTTGCAAAATTTCTTTTGCGTACGTAATCCCGCCTTGTGCAATTACCTCTTTGGCAACTGCTATCTGGTGAAATTCAGATAAAATTTTATCTTTTTCATCTGTATCCACTTTTCGCACATTGGCGATTTCTAATGTCAGTTGCTCGATCTCATCCTCACGTAAATGCTTGAACACCTGGGCGGAAACTTCCGGCCCGAGTGAGATGAGGAGGATAGCTGCCTTTTGTCGTCCTGACAACTCTTTAGCGCCGCGAGCCATACCATTCACTCCTTAATCTTCTGCTAACCAAGTACGAAGCAGAACAACAAACTCATCTGGTTTGCTTCGCGCCAATTTTTCAAGTTGCTTTCTGACCACTACCTGGTCTCCATCTTCTTGGTAAATCAAGTCTGGTATTTCGGCCGCGTTTAACGGGGTCAGCAAATCTGGCAATTCTTCTTCTTGTTGTTGCTTCGCTAGACTGCGTCTGCGATAAACGAGGAAAGCAACAGCAGCAAGTGCCAAGACTGCAATACCACCAACTGTCCAAAGAACAGCAGGACTTAGTGCACTCGAATTCTCAATTTCAGCTTTTCCTGAGAACTGTCGAGGGAGTACAGAAATATGCTTGTCCAACTCAGCATCCGTTAAATCAGAAACCTGATCACTTAAAGTGACACGAACAACATTGCGCAACACTTGTTTGATGCTCTCGAGCGTAGCAGCATCCAACGTTCCACCAACTGGCGGTTCTACTCCAACATTGATTGTGATGTCTTCGATCTTATACGGGCTTGATGTAACATTTCTTGTGATGCGATTTACTTCACGATTAATCGTATCATTCAACTCTTCGTATTGACTGTTACTTCCTTGAGGGGTAGCCCCGGGGTAGTTCGGAACTGCATTATTATTGGTTCCCGCAATTCCCCCTGGAGGTTGACCTTGTCCAGAGAAGGCTTTTGATAATTTTTGAGAAGAAATGATAAGTCCTTCGTTATTCTCTTTGTCAGGTGCCTCAACTATGTTCTCTACGCGATTTTCTTTGTCAAAGTTCATTTTGATGAACGTATGGACAATGACTTTATCGCGTCCCATGATTGTCCCCAACAAGTTGTACAGGTTTTGTTGAATTTTCTTTTCAACATCTGCTTTGATTGTTTCCTGTTGCTTAAAGCTACTCAATGTGCCTTCGTTTTCATTGCCTTCGGAACGTTCTAGCGGATTGGAATACTGGTCTGTAATCGCAATCGCTTCCATCGGCAATTTCGGAACGCTTCGGGAAACAAGCAGATATAGCGAGTTAATTTGCTTTTGATCAAGCGTTGTTCCAGGTTCAACATCGACGATAACGGAAGCCGTCGCTGTATCCGGAGTCTCCGTCACCCAAACGCTTTCCTGCGGCAATGTAATCATCACTTGTGCGGAGCGTACACCTTTTACACGTTCCAGCATCTTGCGCAGCTCTTGTTGTAAAGCCTCTTTCTTCATGACATCAAATTGACGATCTGTAACTCCAAGGGTACTCGAGAAAATTTCTGCATTAATTCCTGCTTGACTCGGAATACCTTGTGCAGCCAAATCCACAATGACATCTTGTGCCATTTTTTCTGGAACCTCGATACTTGTACCATTCCCCGTGATTCGATATGGAATTTGTGAAGTTTCCAACTCTTGCTTGATAGTCCCGATTTCTTGTTCACTCAATCTTTGGTTGTAAAGTGGTTTGTACACCGGCTGAGAAGCGATGTATATGTATAGACCAAGAGAAATCAAGAGGAAGAGCGAAATACCGAGAATCATCCATTTTTGTTTCTTGGAAAATTGGTTCCATTTTGACGTAATCTGGTCTTTGTATACTGCTAAACGTTCGTTCATGTTTCACCTCTCAAAGGATACCAACAACGATCAAATCGACATGCGCATGATTTCTTGATAAGACTCAATCATCTTGTTCCTGACCTGCATAGTCATTTGTAGCATCACGGAAGCTTTTTGACCTGCAACAGTCACTTGGTGCAAATCTGTAATTTCTCCCGCTGCAAACCTGTCGGCAAGATTCGACGATTCTACTTGCGCCTGATTTACTTTATTCATGGCATCCGATAGAAACGATGAGAATTCTTGGGAAACTTCTGCTGGGGTTGGCTTGTTCACACTCGGTGTACGAATTGACGTTAGTTGGGAGATTGCACTCATTTCCATTCCTTACTGTCACCCGCTTTACTTGATTTCCAATGCTTTTAGCATCATCGATTTGGAAGCGTTCAGTGCTGTCACGTTGGCTTCGTATGATCTTGATGCGGAGATCATGTCCACCATCTCTTTCATCGGGTCGACATTCGGCATCAAGAGATACCCGTCTTGATCTGCATCTGGGTGAGATGGATCAAATACTCGCTTAAACGGAGTATTGTCTTCTTGAATCGCTGTAACCTTCACACCTTGTCCACCCCGACTTCCTGAGACCGTCCCCACGGCTGCTTGTAGGAAGTTATCAAATGTTCCATTTGTTTGAGGGGACAACTCCACCATTTTCCTCCGATATGGCTGCCAGGCGCCATCTACGAAGTTTCCTCGAGTGACTTCCGCATTCGCAATATTGGAAGCAATCGTATCCAATCGTAAGCGGTTAGCTGTTAAGGCAGAAGCACTTGTGTTAATTCCTTGAAACAAGCTCATCTTTATTTACCTCCACCATCAATTACACTGCGCAGTTTTTGAAAATGTCCTGCTGTCAATTGCGTTAAACCGCTGTACCAAATTTGGTTTTTGGCCAATTCTGTTGTTTCTGTTTCCAAGTCAACATCATTGCCACTGTTCTGAATGAAGTTATTCGGATTGGACACAACCTGTGGTACTGCAACGCCCCCTGCATTTCCAAACGGAATGTGTCGTTGATTGGTCCGATACGCTTCTAACTTGCCATTTCCCGCTCTTGCGCTCAACTCATCTTGCAAAAAGCTCTCGAAGATGACTTGTTGACTTTTGAATTGAGGGGTGTCTATGTTGGCAAGGTTGTTAGCGATCGTTCTATGTCGCAATGTTGCAGCGTCGAGTGATCTCTCCAGGACCTGCAGATGGTAACTATCCAGCATTTTTCCTTCTCCCCCAATATGAGTCAATTACTTTCCCTAAAACCACCTATATTTCCTGTATTTTCGACACCCTAATACGATTCAATCATAGCAAAATCAATTTGGACAAAAAAGCCCCTTTTCATGTCGTTTTTCAAAATGATTCAATGGGACTAAATCCCTTATCTTTCCTGTTTTTTTACTGCTTTTTACAAGGAATCCATATTCAAAGCATTACAAATCTCAATGAATGCATTCAAAATCAACATATAATTTATGGTAATAATGTGTCGTTTTTCGTTATAAATAGGAATAAAGTCCCATGAGAAAAGGTGCAGCAACATGAGTTGCTACACCTTTTGTTTACTTTCTTGTAACTTTTGGCAAGGTATATTACGAGGTTTTGAGCTTCTCCAGCTCAGGCAACAGCTTTTCATTCAGCACTTTAATGAAGGTACCTTTCATCCCCAAAGAACGGGATTCGATAACGCCCGCACTCTCCAGCTTGCGCAGTGCGTTTACAATTACGGAGCGAGTAATCCCTACGCGATCCGCGATTTTGGAGGCTACGAGCAAGCCTTCTTTGCCTTCGAGTTCTTCAAAGATATGTTCAACTGCTTCCAACTCACTATAAGAGAGGGAACCAATCGCCATTTGTACAACCGCTTTGCTGCGTGCTTCTTCTTCGATGGCTTCAGAACGCTCGCGCAAGATTTCCATACCTACTACAGTTGCCCCTACTTCTGCAAGAATCAAGTCGTCATCGACAAATTGATCGTTAATACGACCCAAAATCAGCGTACCAAGACGATCTCCTCCACCCATAATTGGAACAAGCGTCGTCCAACCTGTGCGGAATACTTCTTTCATTTCAACTGGGAAAATGGTGTATGGGCTATCTACATCCAGGTTCGCAGATGTTTCATCTACTTTCAGTAATCCCATGCTGTACTCTTCTGGAAAACGACGCTCTTCCAGCATTTTGCGCATACGGCTGTTATCCATCTCTTGATGAATCGCAAAACCGAGAAGTTTTCCTTTGCGGCTTACAACATAAGTATTTGCTTCAATAACGTCACTCAAAACTTGGGACATTTCATTGAAGTTCACGGCATGACCCGCAGATTTTTGCAACATGCGGTTAATTCTTCTTGTTTTTGACAGTAGATCCATCTCTATTTCCTCCTAATTATATGTGCTGCCTATCCAATGTTTATAAAATATATTGACTCAAATCTTTGTTCCCCACGATTGTACCTAATTTCTGTTTGACATAATCGGGGGTAATCTGTACAACTTCTAGGTGGATTTCTGGGGCTTCAAAAGAGAGATCCTCCAGTAGCTTCTCCAATATGGTGTGCAATCGTCTAGCACCAATGTTATCTGTGCTCTGATTGACCTCAGCAGCGAGACGAGCGAGTTCCTGAATGGCTTCCGGTGTAAATTCAATACGCACACCTTCTGTTTCCAAGAGGGCCACGTACTGCTTAAGCAACGCGTTTTTAGGCTCAGTCAAAATTCGGACAAAATCTTCAACGCGCAAGCTAGTCAGTTCCACCCGAATCGGAAAACGGCCTTGCAATTCAGGAATTAAATCTGATGGTTTTGCCATGTGAAAAGCACCAGCTGCGATAAACAGAACATAATCTGTTTTGACAGGACCATACTTGGTCATGATAGTTGAGCCTTCCACAATCGGTAAAATATCACGCTGGACCCCTTCACGGGATACATCCGGGCCACGCCCATCCTTACCCGCAATCTTATCAATTTCGTCAATGAAGATAATACCGTGTTGTTCAGCTCGACGAATTGACTCCTGCGTAACTTCGTCCATATCCACCAGTTTTTGCGCTTCCTGCTGAATTAATACCTTTCGCGCATCTTTTATTCGCAATTTTCGTTTCTTCATCCGCTTAGGCATTAGGCTACCGAGCATATCTTGCATTTGCATCCCCATTTGTTCTGTACCCGGAACCTGGAACATGTCAAACATCGAAGGTGATTGATCTTCGACTTCAATCTCAATCATTTGCTCTTCTAACTGGCCATTCGTCAATTGCCACATGACTTGTCTGCGTTGCTGCTGGATCGACACTTCTTCTTGATCAGAGGTATCCTGCTGCTGTTGCTGCTGTCCACCAAAGAACATCTCTAACGGATTTTTGAACGAGTTCGACTGCTTGCGAGATGGGACCAGTACGTTCACAATCGCTTCATTCGCAAGCTTCTCAGCTTTCTCTTTCACCGACTCTACTTTTTCCTGTTTGACCGTACGGATAGAAGCTTCCACCAGATCACGGACCATCGATTCCACATCTCGACCTACATAACCGACTTCCGTAAACTTCGTTGCTTCTACTTTAATAAAAGGAGCACCTGTCAGTTTTGCAATCCGACGTGCAATTTCCGTTTTTCCAACACCAGTAGGTCCGATCATCAAGATGTTTTTTGGAACAACCTCTTCAATCATTTGCTCTGGCAAACGACTGCGACGATAGCGGTTGCGAAGCGCTACAGCAATAGCTTTCTTGGCTTGTGCCTGCCCGACAATGTATTTATCCAAATGCTCTACGATCTTACGCGGGGTTAATTGCTCAAGATTCAGCACAGTAGGTTCCTCCCTTTCGCTCAATTCAACTCATCCACAACAAGATTGTTGTTTGTGAACACGCAAATTTCAGCAGCGGTACGAAGCGATGCTTCCGCAATTTCACGTGCGCCGAGATCCGGCGCATATGTTTTCAATGCACGACCTGCTGCAAGGGCAAAGCTACCACCTGAACCAATTGCAAGAATCCCATCATCAGGCTCAATGATTTCGCCATTTCCGGAAATAAGCAACAAATGTTCCTTATTGGCAACAATCATCATGGCTTCCAAACGACGCAAAATTTTATCCATGCGCCACTCTTTCGCCAGCTCTACAGCCGCACGCTGCAGATTGCCGTGATACTCCTCCAGCTTTCCTTCAAACTTCTCAAAAAGCGTAATGGCATCAGCAACAGAGCCAGCGAATCCTGCTAAAACTTCGCCGCGATATAGACGTCTTACTTTTTTGGCACCGTGCTTCATTACCATGCTGTTGCCAAAAGTAACCTGACCATCTCCGGCCATCGCTACAGAACCATTGTGCTGTACAGCAAATATGGTTGTTGCGTGAAACTGTTCCATCACTGATTCCTCCCGTTATGTCCGATTGGCGGAACCTGTATTGCCCGGGTTTGCTCGTGGGTGAGCGGTGTCATATACATGCCGAAGTCGCTCTTTGGTCACATGGGTGTACACCTGTGTCGTCGAAACATTGACGTGTCCCAGTAATTCTTGTACGGTACGCAGATCAGCGCCGCCGTTCAACATATGGGTCGCAAACGTATGACGAAAGGTATGTGGTGAAACCCGCAATTGAAGAGCGTACGTATCTACGTATTTGTCTACAATCCGCCGAACACTGCGGTCGGATAACGGTTCTCCCCGATAGTTAACCAGCAAATTGCCGTGTTCTACTTTTCCAGCCAACAGTTTTTCTCTTCCGTATTCTAGGTATTGCCGAAGAACGTCGCAGGCATAACTTCCAACCGGCACATATCGTTCTTTCGCTCCTTTTCCGTAAACCAAGGCGACTCCCATGCTCAGATTCACATCACTTACAGATAAAGTGGTGAGCTCCGTAACACGCATGCCACTTGCATACAACAGTTCAAAAATCAGCCGATCACGAATTCCCAATGGAGTGGTTGTATCAGGCAGATCGAAAAAAGCTTGAACTTCTTGCGGATATAAAAAGGAAGGAAGTTTCTTCTCCATTTTGGGAGTGGAGACTAGTTGAAATGGATTTTGTTCCAGTTGACCTTCACGCAACAGAAATCGGTAAAAGCTACGCAAACTGGATAGCTTGCGGGCAATACTTCGCCGGGAAAGCCCCCTGCCAGCCAATTGCGCGAGAAAGGAGCGACCATGCAAATAAGAAACAGCAGCAAATACGGTGATTTGGTGCTGTTCCATAAAGGAGACAAATTCGCTGATATCTGCCACATACTGCTTCACCGTATGAGGAGAGGCGTTTTTTTCAACTCGCAAGTAGCGGGTAAACATCTCAATATCCGCAGAATTTTGTTGCGAAATTTCCATACGGGATGCACCCTCCTCGAAGCACCTATATAGTAACACAGACGAAAATCGGATATCAATGTTAATTGTGTCGTTCTTGTGTAAAATTCTGAATTGTATCTAGCGCCCGCTCAGCGAGCTTTTCATTTTTCAAACGCTTGTCTCGGATTCTTTCTGGCCATTCCGGTACCAATCCGAAGTTTGCGTTCATTGGTTGGAAATGCTTTGGATCTGCCGTTGTAATATAACGAGCCATGCTGCCCATAATTGTTTCTGGCGGAAGCTCGATCAATTCTTCTCCTTTTGCGAGTCGTGCTGCATTTATCCCCGCAAGCAGGCCAGATGCTGCTGACTCTACATATCCTTCTACGCCAGTCATTTGACCAGCAAAGAAAAGTGTTTCCCGATCTTTATACTGATACGTAGGCTTCAACAGTTTTGGCGAGTTGATAAAGGTGTTGCGGTGCATGACACCATAACGAACGATTTCGCAGTTTTCCAACCCAGGAATGAGTGAAAAGACTCTTTTTTGATCCGGCCATTTTAGATGGGTCTGGAAACCTACGATGTTATACAATGTCGCAGCACTATTATCCTGACGAAGCTGTACAACCGCGTAAGACTTTTTGCCTGTACGTGGATCAATCAGACCTACTGGCTTCATGGGACCAAATGTCATGGTTTTGTGCCCACGCTTTGCCAATACTTCAATCGGCATGCAGCCTTCGAAGAAGATTTCCTTTTCAAATTCCTTCAATGGAACGGTTTCTGCAGAGATCAGCGCATCATAAAAGCGATTGAACTCCTCTTCTGTCATCGGGCAGTTCAGGTAGGCTGCTTCACCTTTATCATATCTGGAAGCAACGAATACCTTGTTCATATCAATCGAGTCTTTCTCAATTATGGGCGCAGCTGCATCATAGAAGTACAGATATTCTTCACCAGTCAGCTCTTTTAACTTTGTAGACAAAGCTGGAGAAGTAAGTGGCCCTGTCGCAATTACGACAATCCCATCAGGAATTTCGGAAATCTCTTCCGAAATGACCTCAACTAAAGGATGATTACGAACGGCATCTGTAACATGAGCCGCGAACTCGTGTCTGTCTACGGCAAGCGCGCCTCCAGCTGGAACCGCGCAACGATCTGCCGCGTCGATAATGACAGAGTTCAGTCGACGCATTTCTTCTTTTAATACACCCACTGCATTCGTCAACGTGTTAGCACGCAATGAATTACTGCATACCAACTCTGCAAATTTATCGGTATGGTGTGCAGGCGTTTGTGTCTTCGGTCTCATTTCATACAGCTTTACTTTTACACCCGCCTGCGCGATTTGCCATGCTGCCTCACTACCAGCGAGACCAGCGCCCACTACTGTAATTGTTGGTTGTGACATGCTGTTAATCCTCCAAACTACAAAATCGAATCAGGCTGCTTAGGAGTCCGCCTCTTCTTGATAATCACACTTGGTGCAAACAATGCTAACTCCTTGCTTCTTCCGCTTTTTCTCCACGAGCATGCTAGAGCATTTTGGACAAGGTCTGGCAATCGGTTTGTCCCACGATACAAATTCACATTCCGGATATTGATTGCAGCCGTAAAAAATACGACTCTTCTTAGATTTACGTTCGATAATCTCTCCGGTTTCACACTGTGGGCATTTTACTCCGATATCTTTTACAATCGGCTTCGTATTACGGCAATCCGGGAATCCGGAACAAGCTAAAAACTTGCCAAATCGACCAAGCTTATATACCATCACACGGCCGCAAAGCTCACATGATTCATCCGACTCTTCGACTTTCAGCTCTACTTCTTTCATTTCTTCTTCTGCAACAACTACACGCTTTGCAAAGTCGTGATAAAAATCGTCCAGCACCTGCACCCAATTGGTGGACCCTGCTTCGATATTATCCAAACCTGATTCCATATGCGCAGTGAATTCAACGTTGAGAATCTCTGGGAAAAACTCCTCGACAAGCGTGATCACAATCTCGCCCAATTCTGTCGGAACAAATCGTTTCTCCTCTAACGCCACATAGCCCCGCTTTTGAATGGTCTCTAATGTAGGCGCATAGGTAGATGGACGTCCAATCCCCATCTCTTCCAATGATTTAAGCATGCGCGCTTCAGAGAATCGAGGTGGTGGCTGTGTAAAGTGCTGACTCGGCTCGATTTCTTTTTGTTCGAGGATTTGTCCTTCTTCAATGGGCGGAAGAAAGCTTTCTTCTTCTGCACTATCATCGCTTCCTTCAATATATACCTTCATAAATCCAGGAAACTTCACTTTGGATCCTGTTGCTCTGAAGGTAACTCCACCTGCGTCAATATCTACGCTCATCGTATCAAGAACAGCAGATGACATTTGACTGGCAAGGAAACGTTCCCAGATTAATCGATACAAGCGAAGCTGATCTCTCGACAAGTATTCCTTGATTTCATCCGGTGTACGCATTACACCTGTTGGACGAATCGCTTCGTGAGCGTCTTGAGCATTTTCGTTTTTCGCCTGATTGCGTGGCTCAGTTAACACATAGTCTGGACCATATTTCTCAAGTATGTATTCTCTTGCTTCATTCTGTGCAGTCGCAGATAGACGAGTAGAGTCTGTACGCATATAGGTAATCAAACCAACTGCGCCTTCTTTATTGCCAACGTCGATCCCCTCATAGAGCTCTTGAGCAATTCGCATGGTCTTAGAAGTGCGGAAGTTCAGCTTACGCGCTGCCTCTTGCTGTAGAGAACTCGTGATAAAAGGAGGTGCAGGATTGCGCTTACGCTCACGCTTGGTTACCTTTTGTACCACGTATGGTTTGTTCTTCATTCGTTTTAATACCGCTGCTACATCATCTTCTGAATGAAGCTCCACCTTTTCATCGTCATAACCATAGAACTTAGCGTTAATTTCTTTTCCGTCGCTGATCAATGTACTCGCAATCGTCCAATACTCTTCCGGTATAAACTCTTGGATCTCCCGTTCACGATCCATGATAAGCTTTACCGCTACCGATTGAACACGTCCGGCACTCAAGCCTTTTCGAACCTTTTTCCATAGAATTGGACTAATATTGTAGCCAACGAGTCTGTCGAGAATGCGACGTGCCTGTTGAGCATTAACCAAGTCCATGTTTATGTGTCGTGGATGCTTGAACGCTTCTTTGATGGCATCTTTGGTAATCTCATTAAATACCACACGAAGCGGCTGATTCAAATCGAGCCCAAGGTATTGTGCCAAATGCCAAGCAATTGCCTCCCCTTCGCGATCCGGGTCGGCTGCGAGATAAACTTTTTTCACTTTTTTAGCGGCATCTTTTAAGCCCTTCAATACATCGCCTTTGCCGCGAATGGTTATGTATTTGGGTTCAAAATTATTCGTAACGTCTACACCCATTTGACTTTTCGGCAAATCACGTACATGCCCGATAGACGCTTTCACGATATATTTACTACCCAGGTATTTTCCAATGGTCTTGGCCTTCGTAGGGGATTCTACGATTACTAGCGTATCAGCCATTTTTTTCCTCCCCTTTTAGTAAGGAATCTTCCCTATTATTAAATACCCTTATCCGGTTTGTCAAACACTTGTACGTCTAGACATTACCAAATATCTGGAAATAACACTAGCAACGAGCAAAATAACCACCCGGAAGTGCCACGATGGCCCCTTTTGCTTCCAAACGAATCACCAGTTGATGTAGCATCCTGCGTTGGTCTTTTTCTAAACTGCTCATTAACTCATCCAGATGAATGCCATCATATGTTACGGCTTCTACAATCGCTTTTTCTTCATTAGATAAGGGAATAACATCGGTTGCCTTTCTGTTTTCGACCTGCTGCATCTGCTCAACTTCTGGAAAATGATGTTTGATTTCCTCCCATATATCGTTACTGCACGTTACTAGCTTTGCACCTTGTTTGATCAAGTTATGCGGTCCCGCACTCATCAATGAAAAAATCGGGCCAGGAATTGCAAAAACTTCCTTGCCTTGCTCAAGTGCACAGTCTGCCGTAATCAAGGATCCGCTTTTTTCTGCTGCTTCCACCACTAATACTCCGATAGAAAGTCCACTTATGATACGATTTCGCTCTGGAAATAATCCAGAAATAGGTGGAATATGAGGGGGATATTCACTAAGGAGTAGGCCAAAAGATTCAATTTCGCGATAAAGTTCTCGATGCCGAGAAGGATAAACATGATTCATTCCGCAACCGAGCACACCAATGGTCTTACCGCCTGCTTTCAACGTAGCTTGGTGAGCTTCCGCATCAATTCCATACGCTACCCCTGAGACAATAACAAGACCCGCTTGTACCAGCTCTCGGACCAGAAAGCTACAGCCCGCTCTTCCATATGGTGTCGTTTGCGCGAACCAACGACGCCAATCGACAATTTTTCCAATAATTTGTGATCGCCACGATAGAACAACGTCCATGGAGAATCGGGGATATTGCGGAGCGAGACAGGATAAGCATCATCAAAAGGACATAAGAAGTGTGTTCCCTCTTCTTCACGCTTTTCCAATAGTGCCATAACTGAAGCTTCATTGCTTTGCTTGTCAACCTGCCCAGTGATCAAGGAAGTCAATCTGAGCTCCTGTGCCAGTTCATGCCAATTTTCGATGGCAACCTGAAAAGAACCTGTGATATCAAAGATTTCTCGGATTTTCTTTCTTCCCAAACCCGATATCATCGTTAACACATACAGCCAGTCTCTCTCGTCGAGCTTCGCCTTTCCCATTCCGAAGTCCTCCTTCATCCCGATCGCTATTGTCACAGGGGACGGGTTTTGAAAGTTATTCTATCGAAAGAAAGAGGCTACTTCAAAAATAAAAAAGTGGACAAGCCTAAGCCTGTCCACTTCTGTCTTTATGCTTACTTGCCCATTACTTTCTCGAGCATACCGCGCTCTTTCAGCAATTCAACAAGCGTTTCACCGATAACTGCAGGTGTTTTCGCTACGCGAATTCCACATTCTTCGAGCTTCGCGATTTTCTCAGCAGCTGTACCTTTACCACCGGAGATGATCGCACCAGCGTGGCCCATACGTTTTCCTTCAGGAGCGGTTTGTCCGCCGATGAAGCCTACAACTGGTTTTTTCATGTTAGCAGCGATCCACTCAGCTGCTTCTTCTTCTGCAGTACCACCGATTTCACCCAGCATGATAACTGCTTCAGTGCCTGGATCTTCGTTGAACATTTTCAGTACATCGATGAACTCCATACCTTTTACTGGGTCTCCACCGATACCTACAGCTGTGGATTGACCAAGGCCGCGAGTAGAAGTTTGGTGAACTGCTTCATAAGTCAAGGTACCGGAGCGAGATACGATACCTACTTTACCTGGAACGTGGATGTAACCAGGCATGATACCGATTTTGCACTCACCTGGAGTGATTACGCCAGGGCAGTTAGGACCTACGAGAAGGGTTTTCTTACCTTCCATGTAGCGCTTAACTTTTACCATGTCCAAAACTGGGATACCTTCTGTGATGCAGATTACCAGATCCAGTTCAGCGTCAACTGCTTCCATGATCGCGTCAGCAGCGAAAGGAGGAGCAACGTAGATAACGGATGCAGTAGCACCAGTTGCTTCAACTGCTTCTTTTACTGTGTTAAAAATTGGAATACCGTCAACTTCGGTTCCACCTTTACCAGGTGTTACACCGCCCACCATTTGTGTACCGTATTCAACGGCTCCGCGAGTGTGGAACAGACCAGTTGCACCCGTAATCCCTTGCGTAATTACTTTTGTATTTTTATTAACGAGAATACTCATCGCGTAATTTTCCCACCTTTTTTAACGTGTAGGAATTTATAAGCTCAGCTTATAAATTTCCGGAGCGCATGAAAACTTTCCGAAGAGTCGCGGTCGCTCAGCACTGAGTAACGTATCTACTCGAGATAACTTACTTTACCAAGGATACGATTTTCTCAGCGCCATCAGCCATAGATTCTGCAGCTACGATGTTCAAACCGGACTCATTGAGGATTTTCTTACCCAAATCTACGTTTGTACCTTCGAGACGTACAACGAGAGGTTTGTCCAATTTGATTTGTTTTGCTGCATTCACTACGCCGTTTGCGATAACGTCGCATTTCATGATGCCGCCGAAGATGTTGACGAAAATACCTTTTACTTTTTCGTCACGGAGAATAATTTTAAACGCTTCCGTTACTTTCTCTTCAGTAGCTCCGCCACCAACGTCAAGGAAGTTAGCAGGGTCTCCACCGTAGAATTTCACGATGTCCATTGTTGCCATCGCCAGACCTGCACCGTTTACCATGCAACCGATGTTACCATCAAGTGCGATGTAGGACAGATCGAACTTGGAAGCTTCGATTTCTTTCTCATCTTCTTCATCCAGATCGCGCAGAGCTACGATGTCAGGGTGACGATAGAGAGCGTTGCTGTCGAAGTTCAGTTTCGCATCCAGTGCCATTACTTCACCATCGCCAGTTACAACCAGTGGGTTGATTTCAGCGATAGAAGCATCTTTATCAACAAAAGCTTGGTACAAGCTCATCATGAACTTGGCAGCTTTGTTAATCAATTCTTTTGGAATGTTGATTGCGTAAGCCAGGCGACGAGCTTGGAAGCCATTCAGACCTGTTACTGGATCAACTACTTCTTTGAAGATTTTTTCTGGATTGTTTGCTGCTACTTCCTCGATGTCCATACCGCCCTCTTCGGAAGCCATCATTACAACGCTTCCAGTAGCACGGTCAACAACTACACCAACGTAGTATTCTTTCTTGATGTCGCAGCCTTGCTCGATAAGAAGGCGCTTAACTTCTTTACCTTCTGGTCCTGTTTGATGAGTAACCAGTACTTTGCCAAGAATTTCGCTGGCATATGTACGAACTTCATCAAGATTTTTTGCAACCTTTACACCGCCAGCCTTACCACGGCCACCAGCGTGAATTTGCGCTTTTACTACGTTTACTTGGGTGCCCAGTTCTTTCGCTGCTTCAACAGCTTCTTCCACTGTGAAAGCTACGCGTCCTTCAGGAACTTTTACACCGTACTGCTTAAGTATCTCTTTACCTTGATACTCATGAATGTTCATTCTCCATCCTCCTATGGCAGATAAAGATCGGCAGGCTTTTAGACCGGTTCAAAGACGTCTGTCTTTTTCCGGTCATAACCTCCACTATCAGTGCAACGTAACTATTCTACGACAAAAACTGCAAAAGTGGTAGTAATATGTTCTTTTTATCGTGACCAGAATTGCGAAACTTCATGAGGGTATTCCTCATTTTCGTAGAGATTGAAACATTTTCCACTCGTTTTCAGCGAGTTCATCGTGGATATACCAAGTTTGATCATACTTAAAGTAACGTGGATATATTTCAATTCTCTGTTCTGTATCATTCACAAAAAAATGAAGTTCGTATTGTTTTGAACCCGGATCTTTCGGTGGAACATTAAGTGGATCTCCACTTTTTAGCAATCGGACGGATTGATGGGCAATTCCTTGCTCGATTGTCGTTTGGGTGACATCCAACTCTGTGTCTTGAACGTTCATTGCGCCATTTGCTGTAATGCGAATCTGTGTAGATTTAAATAACTGATCGAACCTATCTTCCTTACGATTGCTTGGCGGCATCCATTCTGTTAACCGCGAAAATAGGCTACCCTCTACGTGAAAGAAAAACGTTTCTCTCCCAAAGGGGACAGCAATCAGCGTCGGCGTCAAAATGGCCACTTCCACCGGCTTGTCAGCAGAATTTATTCTCATCCGATAGTTCGGGTAGAGTGGATACTGCTTGCTGCGACTGTCCACCTCTGGGACTGCCGATCCCATTACTTTCCTGATGTATTCTGCTTCTGATTCGTTCAACACGCGCGCCTGACCAAGGTCCTCTGCCGCTAAGCGTACGCTTTGAATGTTTTGTGAGAGCACTCCTTTGCCAGTTAACTTGTTTACCCACTGATAAAAATAGCTGGCACCCGCTCCACGATAAGTGTGTCCTCCAAACTCACTTGCCGACTCCCCCACTGTCACGACAAGTGGAGCCTGCTGTGTTCGGTAGAGGACAAGCGTAAAACGTACATCCTCTTGCTTTAAAGGCTCGGATGATATTTGTAAATCTCGTCCTTGTCCGGACAGTTCTTGCAAAAACAAGCGCAAGTCCAATAATACTTCCTGACCATCCGTTGACATGACTGTTACTTTTTCAACCGCACCAAGCTCTGTCTCGATATGATCTTTCATGTCATCAGATACCTTACCTGACTGTGCGCAGCCAGTGACGAACAAGGTACTCACCATCATAACCAGTAGACACGTACGTAAAGACGATATCACGCAGTAACCCTCCTCGTGTATTCCTGTAAGATAACGCTACAGAAGTCCCAATCGACGGCTGATCTCACTGCCAAGCTTTCGTTTCACGTAAATTTCACCAATTTGGTGCGGATCTTTCACGATAACGGAGCGATTGTTCGTACGAATCACCACGTACTTTTCATTGTTTTTCTCCAAACCACAAATCAAATCTGATGAGGCTTCTACAAAGATAGCTACCACTGTTTTCCCATCTATTTTTTTCAATGAAATTTTTGGGAAAGGGGTCACAAACGGTGACGTCTTATCTTGGATGTATTGCGTAATAGCAAGAATGTATTTGTCCGGGTCTCCATACTGCTCGATCTCATGATCAATCCCGCACACTGTCCCCTCATCTGTAATACCTAAAAATAAATTCCCGTTGTTTGAATTCGCAAACGCCACAATAGACTTAATAATTCCCGTCTTTGAATAAAGAAAGTCGCGTTTGAATTCAATCATATCGTTCTCACCTAGTTTTGTTGCTGTCACGGGATCATCGATTCGACCTAAATAGCGAAAGCGACTGATTGCCCCTAAGCGATAGACGTATTCTTCAAATATATCTGCAGGCAGAGAAAGGTCTTCTATACTTGCATCTGTGTTTTGCCACAATTTATATGTTTGCGGAGCAAAGCACATGTCAAACAATACGTTTCCGCCGAGCGAGCGTATGTTCATACCGATGGAAGCAGGCATGATCTTCCCCGGTTGATAAGAGGCATCTGTTTCCACTTCCAATACTCCTGAATGAATTAAATAATCGAAATAATGACGCGGTAGTTGTGCATGATGCTTTAATAACTGACGTTCTGGCTTGGGTCGTCTGATTTCTTGATAAAAATCAAAACGCACAGATTGTTCTTCCAGTTGGCTTACAATCGCAATCAATGAACAAATATGGCGCATGTTTCCCCTCGTTTGGTGTTAGAGTAGGTGTCATTGTTTGGTCATATTTTAACGCAACTTTTAAAGAATTGACTAGTTTTTTCGTTATTTTTTCGTTTGATAGTGATGTAAGATTGTTTGTAATTTAAATGAAAGTCCCATTTCTCCGCTAATTTTTAGCTTTCCCGTTACAAAAGCAACGGTGGGATTCAAACGTCCCTCTACGAGTTTAATAAAATCTTTGTCTGATAACTCCAGCTTGCAGCCTGCTTCCCTTGTCACACCCATCTTGTAGTCCGACTGATTATCGGCAAAAACAATCTCGTAGGTGCCCCCCTCTTCTCCACTTAGGACAAAATGATAAACCGCATGTAATCCAACGATCCCTTGTGGCTGGTCATTTATTCTATTCGATAAATCCTGAAGAGTTTTTTGTACTTGCATGCTCACTTCTCCCTGCTTGCTATGTATTACGACCGCTTCCGGTAAAAAAAGAAAGCCGGGTGTTTACCGGCTTACTTCACTCGGACAGCAGTGCCTGTGGCAATAACCATCATCATACCTTCTCGCAATGTTTCGAAGTCGAGATCAACCCCAATCACTGCATTTGCACCTAATACCCGTGCTTTTTCTTTCATTTCACGCAAGGCCAGTTCACGACCTTCTGAGAGCTTGCTCTCATACGAGCCGCTTCTACCTCCGATGATATCCGTAATCCCTGCGAGAAAGTCACGGACTACGTTTGCGCCCATGATTACCTCTCCACTGACGATATCCAGATACTCTTCCACTTCTTTTCCTTGGATCATGCTGGTAGTCGTTACAATCATGTCATTGCCTCCTCATATCGATCTATTCACAATATTTATTACGTACCATAAAATAATTGGTTGCAAAGAAAGATCTTAGCCTGTCCAAAAGTGTATGCGCATTGCTGGCAAACTATACTTTTCCTATCCGACCGTGGAAGAAAGTGATTTGGATAATTTGGCAGCTGAGGAGCCTAAGCTTGCTTCAGCGATTAATTCCCGCCAGGATCTGGCGAAGAAGTCTGGTGTATCGTACCCGTTCACATGACCAACAGCTGCAGATACGAAGATATCCAGAACGTTGGTTGGACGTGTAATGAGCGATATGTATTCCTCAATCTGTTTATCGGAAATCGTAGAGATCAAAACAAACTCGTCCCCTGCATAACGACATAAGTAATCACCCTGTTCTTCAGCCAAAGAAGAGAGGACCGAAGAATAGGTGCGAATGACATCATCCCCGAATGGATGTCCATGCAGCTTATTAATTCGGCCAAAGTCGTTCAAATCGATAAAAAGCAAATGGAAAGGTTTTCGCTCCTTTAAAAAATTTTCCCCAATAAACTGGATGTATGGAGCGCGATACAAACCCGATAATGGGTCTCGATATTCTGCTATTTTCATCTCTACGATTTCTTTTGTAATGAATCCAATCAGTTGATCCTCTTGTTTGATCAAAGCAAGGCCATTTTGTTCTTGATGAAGCGTGTGATAGGCCTCCCATACATTGTGATTGGCTGACAGATAGAACGGCTGACTACTCATGGCATCGGCAACAATTCGGTTTGGATGAGCTGACAAAACGTCTCTCGTCGTAACCATTCCCACTACCTCTCCGTGATCCATGACAACTAACGAATCAACATGAGATTCGTTCATTCGCTCCGCCGCATAAGAGACACTTTTGTCAGAGGTGATGGTACAAATCGTCGTCGTCATGATGTCGGAGATGTTCATAAGAGGTCCACCTCTCGTTGCACAGACAATGCTATTTTTAACTCAGATCGCAGAACCATAGAGTCGCTAATCATACGCTCTGCCTCTTCCAGAATGATTTTCATCAACAATTTTTCATCAATCATTTGTAAAAGGGTATTTCTTAGCAAAACCGCCTCAATCTTTGGATGATTCATTTTCAGTAAAGTAAACTGCTCTGGTGAAAGTGCATCCGCCATTCTCCTTACAGCCTCAGGACCAATTGGTGCTTTCCGCCCGATGATCAACAGATCCTGCATCGGAGGGACTTCAAACTCGGATATTTTTAAGGAAAGCGTAGCTTTCCGAGAATATACGTTGTTATCACTAGCCATAAAAATTCCTCCAATTCTGCATTGCCCTCTTATTCGTCCGGCAAACTGCCTGGTTTACCAAACAAGTATCCCTGGCCGATTGCAACGCCCAATAAAGAAGCACAAGCAAAATCCTCTTCTTCCTCAACTCCTTCGAGAATGAGTTGAGGTGCATCTTTGCAAAAATCGACAAACAATTTTACAGTCTTTTGCTTTTCTAATGAACTTGAGAGCTCTTGCGAAAAAAAACGATCAATCTTTATGTAATCAGGCGAAATATCTTCAATTTTACTGAATATATTCGCGCCATCTCCCACATCATCCAATGCAATTAAGAACCCTATCTTTTTCAATTCAGCTATGCGGCGTGTAAAAATGGGTTCGCTCCAACATTCTCCTTCCATAATCGATTCGTTAATTTCCAAAACGATTTGGTTCAAAAAGGGACGAAAGGAACGAGCGATCTTTTGAATGAAGCTAGGAAATGTGTCTTCTATGATGGTAGAAGGAAAAATATTCACAAATAAAAGCTCGTTTTTGTGTTCGATCGACGAATGAAAAAAAGTCGAGAGCGCATAATGCAGGGAATGAGCGTCGAGTTCTGGCAGCTTTTTGTTTTCCTTTGCCAAAGAAAACAATGCCTCTGGATGGGTCCCCGTTTTACTGCGAAGTAATACTTCATACCCTATTCTACTTCTCTCAGGGAGTTGACATATGGGTTGAAATGCGTGGTAGTACTCTTTTTTCTTAAATAAATCTGCAATGCTCTCCATCAATTTTCCTTTCCCTTTCCTAGCAAGTATGAACACAAAGAAAAAGCTTCTTCCAAGCGAGAGATAATCTGCGCAACCTGGAAGTGCTGGGAAATGTACCTACATGCACGCGAGCAACAGAGATTCCACTCTCTTTGGGATACTTCTAGTCATAACAACGACTAGGTAATAAAGATTACAAATATCATCAGACATTTCGACAATATATGTCTTTGTCCCTACTTATTCGCCAGCATCTTGCATATTCCTTTCCAGATCATACTAATTGTTTCAAATTAATTAGGAACATTGTACGTATCATGGCTATTTTCTATCGTTATATTTTCGGAAAATGATAGATGTATCAAGTAATTCCACTACTTGTAAACGAACTGAATCACATGAAATACATGAAATTAAATTTATTACTGCTTGTTTCGTCGTTAGCAGCTATCACGCTTTATTCATATGGTATGGAAAATGGGTATCGACTTCATCTAAAGGAAGGATGGAAGACCAGTGGTCAAGACCTCAACGTATACACTACAAGCGCAAGAGGGCCACTTGTTCACGATTACGCTAGTGGCAAATCCCTCAACCGGCTATCAGTGGGACTTGTCTAATCCGGTGGATGCTCGCTTTTTATCGTTGCATGCGAATCATTTTGTTCCTCCACCATCGCCAGCTCGTATTGGGCAAGAGGGGCATCAGGTGATGTCCTTCCAGGCTTTGCGGCGAGGAATAACGTCGATTTCTTTGAAGTATTGTAGGCCTTGGGATAGTGGGGATTGCGGGGAGTTTGTGTTTTATGTTGTTACGATTGTATAGAGTCTGAGTTGAAAAGTACCTTATGTTACTTACTTGGTAGTGGAGTGGTTAGTTTGTATGTGCTTGGTTCATTTACGAGGCATATGCAGACTAACCGATTTTCCTCGAAAATTTGACTATTTGGCATTTGGACAAGCGTCGACATCTTTGGAGACGTGAACATGTAGTAAAGCAAACTGTGCATGGGAAACAAAAATCGAGGAACAGAAAAGGAGTATGATCAGCATACTGATTCAATCTGCGCATATTGATAATCTTCCGGAAGGATATGGTATAATTTGGATGAGGTGAGTAATATGGTATTCTTTGCTTTATCTGCATTGTACCTTAACCCTATTCTGGCTATTTTGTTCTTTGTTAACTTTACATTTATTATGAAGAAAATTGTCAACAAGAAGGATTATAGGCGAAATGCAGTTTTTGGATCATTGCTGATCGCATGGATCTTTTTTTCTTATGGATTGCTTATTATGGCAAGATAGTTGATTCACTGCTGGAAGAATTGCCTTTTATTTTTCATCTTTTTAATTTTAGGAAGTGAGCAAATTGAGTCACATCTGCAACATGTCCTGATTCTATATTAGGAAGCCCCCTCTATTTTCGCAATCATTCTTGCCACTTTTTTATGATGTAATATACCCGGGTCCAACATCTCAAATCCAAACTACTTCTTCTTAGCTAGCTGCTCTTTAATGAAAGTCCCCTTACTGTCATGGGGGCATTTCTTATTAGGTATCCTACGATCCAATATATTAATTCAAGATTTTAAAAGAGTTTGTCACTTTATCAATTGTTGAAGAGTATTTGTCAAGATCTCCATCTAAGCAGGTAAATCCTAGTACGTACCCCATTTCACCTTTAAATACAACAGTCATTTGATGAGTTAAATCTACATTATCTCGCTTTTCTCTTAAAAGAATCTGAAGAGCTGGAAGCTCATTTATTGTTATGTTGGAACTATTAAGAACCTCAATACCAGGTGTCTGCTTCTTAATAGTCTCAATCATTCCATCCTTATTGTTTTCCAAAGGAGATATTGCTTCCGCTGGCAATGCAAACGCCTTTACAGTTATATTTTCTGTATAAACGTCTTGTTCACTCTCATTTGGCGAATAAAACAGAACACTTACATTTTTTTGCATTGTATCAAAAGTCCAGTCTTTTGGATATGAAATGGTGAATTTATTATTTTTATCTTCATATTTTAAAAACTCATTCGTCTCTTCTGCTATTTTAGTTTGGGAGCAGCCTAGAAGTAAACTCACCACTAATAAACTTTGTATTAAGATTCTTAGATGACGTGGTATATCCATACTATTCCTCCATGTAGCAACTTTAGTTATTATTAATTTGTTTATGAACTAATACGATAAATTAATCTAAGACTTTGAAGGAGTTTCTCACTTTATCAATTGTTGAAGCATATTTGTCAAGATCTCCATCCTTGCATGCAAATCCTATTACATAGCCCGTTTTACCTTTCGCCACAAAAGTTAGTCTATAGGCTATATTTACATTATCTCGTTTTCCTTTAAATAGGATCTCAAGAGCTGAAAGTTCATTAATAGTTAGGTTAGAAGTATTTTGAACTTCAAGCCCAGGAGACTGTTTCTTCATCTTCTCAATAATTCCATTTTTATAGTTTTCCATGGGTGACCGAGCTTCATCAGGCAATGTGGTCGACATTACCATAATATTTTCTGTATGAAAGTCTTCATCGCTCTCCTTTAGGGAGTTAAACGCAACACTACCGTCTTTTGGATTCTCAACAACCGCCCAATCTAATGGGTAAGATATCGAAAACTTATTATTTTTATATTCTTTGAATTCAGTTGCCTCAACTGTTTCGTTAGTTTGGGAGCAACCTAACAGAAAGCCCATCACAAAAAAGCATTGAATCAAGATTCTTAGATGACGAAATAGTTTCATTAATAATCCCCCAGGTAATCAATTCCAGCTATTAGAATAACATTTTTTCCTAAAAATATTGTATTAGTAAATTTTTAAAACCACCTTCGGCTCTACTTTTAATCGTTCACTCTGCTTGATCATTGATTCCTATCTCGCTTTATTTAAAGCAACGTGGTTAATTCATTACAGTTGAATACTTGTTACTTCTGTAAATCGGTCATAGTTTTTTAAAAAAGTCCCTTATTGATAATATCCCCTTTGAGTAGACAGTGTAAAAAGCCCGCCCACCTAACGGTGG